>CAIYFY010000265.1 GCA_903925535.1 uncultured Bacteroidota bacterium
CGGGACTGCTGAGCGAACTGGCCAAATTGCCGGCGGGACGCATCCTTTTACCCGTTATAGCCGACGGAAAAAATGCCAATGGTGAGATAGTGCCTACTGCCATTGACAGAATGGTCAATATGCTCCATTATATGAATCACTGGCAAAATTTGTGGATGACGGTGAGCTCGGAGTATCAGAATCTTGTTGGTCGGGAAAAACAGAATCTGGAAAAGGAGATGGATTCGATCAGAGAACTCGCCAATGAAATGAGCGAGATTATTACGCTGCTGAGGGCTGCAGAACCGGTCTCGTTGGCGCAATTAGAGGCCAACGGATACAGTTACCTGTTTACAACCCTCGGACTTCAGCGGAGCCATACGCCTTCCGTGTCGCAGGAACCGGTTCCACCTGTTGATGCAGCTCCATCACCGGCTCAGTCTGCACCCGCCGTGGAACCAGTTTCAGACTCAACAGAATCCGACAATTCGAAAGCCCTGCCCTACTCCATCATCGAAGGCGGGATATTCACTCCTGTGCCGGTCGGAAAAGAGCCTGATGTGGCTGTCAGACCGGAAGAGGAAGCTGGTCATTCCGATGAAGTTGTCCCCGCTGACATACAAACTGTTCCTGTTGACGAAGCGGTGGAACAAACAATCAGAGATGCTGACTTCTGGATTCAGCAGGGTTATATAGAAAATGGTCTTGAGCTGCTCCGTACCGCGCTGGAGTTTTATCCCGACAATGAGCGTATTAACCGCGCTCATGAAGCAGGTATGCAGAAATTAAGGGAAAAACAGGCTGCCCTCCAGGAATCGGAAAAGACTCACAAAGACCCTGAAGTGCCTGCAGCCCAGGATCCGGATCATAACTGGCTGCAAGGGAAAAATGCGGTTGCACAGGGCGATTATCTTTATGCCAAATACTGCTGGGATCGTGTAGCTGAAATCAATCCGGACTATCCCGACATTTACAGGAATCTCGGGCTGATGGCTGCCGAACATCTGTCTGTTGAGTACAGGGAAACCGCCGTGGTTTATCTCAAAAAGGCGCTTGCAGTAGCACCGGATGATATCGAACTGGTTACAGCCCTGGGCAAACTGACTGGCGAACAGATGAGGCCTGCTGCTGAACCAGCTGCAGTCAATACTGATTCTTCAAAAGAACCGGAACCCGAGGTTGTCCGAAATCCGGATGCACCTGTGGTTCTGATTACAGGGGCTACTTCGGGAATAGGCCGGGCTACAGCTGAAGTATTTGCCCGCAATGGTTACCGCCTTATCCTGAATGGCCGCAGAAAAGAGAGGCTGGATGAGATCGCTCGGTATCTTGAATCAACTTATGGCTCAGATGTCCTTTTACTACCCTTCGATGTGCGCAGGTACGAAGAGGTTGAGACTGCCATCAATCGTATTCCCGATCATTTCCGCCAGATTGATGTGCTGATCAACAACGCCGGTCTTGCCAAAGGTCTCAGCCCTATACATGAAGGCCGACTGGATCACTGGGAAACAATGATTGATACCAATATAAAAGGTGTGTTGTATGTTACCCGGATGGTGTCACCCGGCATGGTTGAGCGCAGGAAAGGTCACATCGTGAATGTGAGCAGCAGTGCCGGCAAGGAAGTTTATCCGAATGGCAACGTGTACTGTGCTACAAAATTTGCTGTGGAGGCACTCACCAAAGGCTTCCGCTCCGATTTGTACAGATATAACGTTCGCGTCAGTCAGGTGAGTCCCGGACATGTGGAGGAAACCGAGTTTGCTATCACCCGTTTCGATGGGGATGCAGAAAGAGCGCGTATATACGACGACTTCAGACCGCTGAAATCATCCGATGTGGCTGAAGCCATCTGGTTTATGGTGTCAAGACCCGAATATGTGAACATCCAGGATGTACACATGTTTGGCACGCAACAGGCCAGCAGCGTACTGATTGACCGAAGCGGTCGTTAAAAAAGCTGTTTTCTCACTTTCTTGAGAGAGAGCAGATTGATGGCGTTATGCGGTAGTCCTGCTATCTTTTTTGATGCAAACTGAGCTGTTTCATCGTAAAAAAGAAAGATAACCGGAGCTTCCTCGACAAGAATCCTGTCCATCTGATTGTACAGGTTGAATCTTTTATCGGGGTCGTTCTCCTGCAGACAACTCTCGTACAGGCGGTCGAATGCGGGATTGTTAAAGCCGGTATAGTTGGGTGGTGCGCCATTCCTGCTGTAAAAACACGTTAGGAAACTCTCTGCATCGGGGTAGTCTGCAATCCAGGATGCCCTGAAGAAGGGAGCCTGACCGTTGCGCATGCGCTCGCGCAGGATGGCTGTCTCTGCCGGTTCAATTCTTACCCGGACTCCTATATCTTCCCACTGACGTACAATCATGGTACACAGATCCAGGTATTCGGCATTACAGAGCAGCGTAATTTCCGGAAGTCCTTTTCCTCCAGGGAAACCGGCCTCCGCCAGCAGCTTTTGGGCCTTTGACTGGTCGAAGCTGTAACCCTGAACGGCTTTATCATTGAACGAAGGCAGTCCTCTCGGTGCAAATCCGGATGTAGCGGCCCTGCCGACACTGTTCCTCAGTGTACGAAGGATCAGTGTACGGTCGAAACCATAGTTAAGTGCCTGTCGGACCTTCTTCAACTGCAACGGACTGGCATTACCGGGATTTCCGATTCTGATGCCCAGATACTCCGAATTGAGATACGGGTTCTTTACAAAGTAATAATCGGAATCCAGTGCAGGCTGAAGTTCGCCGTCAGGCGTGAGCAATTCATTTACATAAGAACTTTCCAGTCCGAAAAAGTAATCCAGGTTACCCTTTCTGAACTCCAGAAAGGCTGTTTTCCTGTCGGTGATAAATGAAACCCTGACAGCATCAAGATAAGGCAGTCTGGCTCCGTTACTGTCAGTTTCGAAGTAATGGTCGTTTCTGATCATCACCAGCGCCTGATTTTCCGCCCATACTTTAAACCTGAAAGGACCGGTACCCACGGGGTGTCGCCTGAAATCACGTCCATAGTATTCGCAGGCTTCTCTGGGTACGATACTGGCATATTGCATGGTCAGAATCTGCAGCATCGGCTGGAACGGCTTGTTCAGCCTCATAACGAAGACAGAGTCCCCTTCAGTCGTGAATGCTGAATCAGCCGCGATTCTGCCCTTGAAAATCCAGGAGCCGGGCTTGGGCCATGCGTCGTCGAGCAGTCGCTGAAAACTGTAAACGACGTCCGACGCAATCATCCTGCGACCTTTTCCATCGGGGAAAGATACATCATCGTGAAAAAAAACATCATTTCTGAGTCTGAACCGATAAGTCAGTCCATCGGGAGATATTTCCCAACCGCTTGCAAGACAGGGTTTTACCTTCAGACTGTCGTCGAGTTGAACCAGCGCGTTGAACATACAATCAACGGCCCAGATATTATTCTGTGTGCGTGCGAAGGCGGGGTCCAGTGAGGTAACCGGATTGTGCTGATTGTACCTGAACGAGGTTCTCCGTTCGTTGCTGCCGGAGCTGTCGCCGTGGCAGGAATGGAGTGCGGCAATGCAAATCACTGCCATCAGTGACGAAATACTGGTTTCCCGGGTTCGCTTGCCGATAAATTTGCAGAAAAAACTATGAAACATTCATTGATTGTTGCCACAAAAGTACTTTTTGTCTGCATTGTTTTCTGCTATCCTTTTTCATTGGAGGCGGTTACAAAGACCTCCGAAAGCATTTGCAGTTCAATCTCCATGGCACAGGATACCGTCATTACACCCACAGATTCCCTGGGGGCCCAATCCAAAACGGATATTGGAACTGTGTTTACTGTCGGGGCAGTTGCCGGAGCCATTCTCTCCGTTATTCTATTTTTCAATATTCCCAACTCCTATGCCGCCATATTGGTAGGGTTAATACTGATTTCGCTGCTGGGTTCAACAATTGTACTGGCCCTCGGAGGTATTGTTTTATCCAGGAAAAAAAGGAACAAAATTTTATCAGCCATAGCCCTGATGGCTGGTCTTATCATGTATGGTTATCTTGTCTCATTGCTGATGTGAGATGATTCAGCAGATGAAACGAATATTCTATGGTATCTGGTTGTCGAACAAGTAAAAGTTGCCGCGTATTCCGTATAAAATGAATACGCGGCAAAAAGCTGTATTTACTTTATCTGGGCATCCACTACCGCAATCGCCACCATATCCACTATTTCACGCACGGAAGATCCGAGCTGAAGTACGTGGACCGGTTTTTTCAGGCCCATGATGATTGGGCCAATCAGTTCAACGCCGGCAACCGACCTGATCAGGTTGTAAGCGATGTTCGATGACGAAAGGTTGGGGAAAATTAGTGTGTTGGCCGGTTCGTCCACCAGTTTGCTGAACGGGTAATTCTGGCGCATCAGTTCAGTGTCGAATGCGAGGTGAGCCTGCATTTCACCCTCAACAATCATTTCAGGGTGTTTCTCCTGCAACATATTGGTGGCGGCACGCATTTTCACGGCTGCTGCTCCATCGGCTACCGAGCCGAAGTTGGAGTAGGTAAGCATCGCGATTCTCGGCTTGATGTTGAATTTTTCAACCTGTTTGGCAGTCAGTTCTGCAATTTCCACAAGTTCCTCGGCAGTAGGATCGAGGTTGACCGTTGTGTCGGCCAGGAAGAGCGGTCCGAGTTTGGTCATCAGGATATACATACCTGCCACTTTTCGGATACCGGGCTTTGGCCCGATGACCTGAAGAGCTGGTCTGATGGTATCCGGATAGTTTCTTGAGAGACCGCTGATCATGGCATCAGCTTCACCTGTTTCCACCATCATCACACCGAAATAATTGCGGTGTTTGATTTTCTGTCGGGCATCTGCCAGAATGAACCCTTTGCGTTGTCTTTTCTCATACAGGTGAGCGGCATAGCGATCCATGCGCTCGTTTTCTTCGGCTGTAACCGGATTCTTGGGGTCAATGATCAGGACATCATCCAGTTCAATCCGGTTTTCCGCCATGAGGGCGCGCACTTTCTCCACGTTGCCGAGCAGAATAGGTTTTGCGATGTTTTCCTCCACCACTACCCGGACGGCCTTCAGCACTGTGGCGTTTTCGGCATCGGTAAATACTACCCGTTTCGGGTTCTGCTTGGCCTTGGTCTGAATAGCCCGGGTCAGGTTGTTGTCTATTCCCAGTCGCTTGGTCAGTTGAAGCGCATAACCCTCCCAGTCAGTGATCTCCTTTTGCGCCACACCTGAGTCCATGGCTGCCCTGGCTACTGCCGGGGCTACGGTGGCCAGCAGACGCGGGTCAACGGGTTTCGGGATGATATAATCGGGTCCGAAGTGCAGGTTGGAGTTTTCATAAGCCAGGTTGACGATATCCGGCACAGGTTTTTTGGCCAGTTCTGCGAGTGCCCGAACTGCAGCCAGCTTCATCTCTTCATTGATAGCGCGTGCGCGCACGTCGAGTGCGCCCCTGAAGATATAGGGGAAGCCGAGTACGTTATTCACCTGATTGGGGTAATCCGAGCGGCCTGTTGCCATAATGATATCTGGCCGGGCAGCAGTGGCTTCCTCATAGCTGATTTCAGGAGTGGGATTGGCCATGGCGAATACGATGCAGTTGGGCGCCATGGAGCGTACCATATCCTGATTGAGGATGTTTCCCTTGGAGAGACCAACAAACACATCGGCACCCGCGAGTGCATCGGCAAGAGACGCGTCGGCCGACATATTGTCGTTCACAAATTCACTCTTTTTCCCGTCCAGATTGGTGCGGGAAGGATGAATCAGCCCTTTGCTGTCGAACATGAACACGTTCGATTTCTGAGCACCGAGCGCGCAGTACAATCGCGTACAGGAGATGGCAGAGGCGCCGGCGCCGTTCACCACGATTTTGACCCTGGAGATGTCTTTGCCTACCAGTTCGAGCGCATTGAGCAAAGCTGCGGCACTGATTATGGCAGTACCGTGCTGGTCGTCGTGCATAACCGGAATATTGAGCTCTTTTTTCAGGCGCTCCTCGATTTCAAAGCATTCCGGTGCAGAGATGTCTTCCAGGTTTACGCCGCCAAAGGTCGGTTCCAGAATTTTGACTGTACGCACGAACTCATCCACATTTTTGGTATCGAGTTCGAGATCAAAGCAATCAATATCTGCATAAATCTTGAAAAGGAGTCCCTTGCCCTCCATGACCGGTTTCCCTGCGGCAGCGCCGATATCACCGAGACCAAGAACAGCTGTGCCGTTTGAAATAACAGCTACCAGATTGCCCTTGGCAGTGTATTTATATACGTCCTCAGGATTTTCTGCAATGGAAAGGCATGGTTCTGCCACTCCGGGCGAGTATGCCAGCGAAAGATCCCGCTGATTGGCCGTCTCCTTGGAAGGAATGACCTCAATCTTCCCGGGTCGCCCCTTTGCGTGGTAGTGAAGGGCTTCTTCTTTGAGCGTGGTTTCTTTTTTCATAGTTTTATTTGTTAACGCGGCGCGAAAGTAAGAAGAGATGGGAAATTTCTACGCTGATTAATGATGTAATGGTATTTGAGCTGATTTACACTGTCTGAAAAACACAAATACACTTATATTTGTTAGGCGGAATTGCTCAATTCAATTTATGAACATAACAGAAATTTCCCGACTGTCGCTGCCTCAAGCAGCGAAGGAGTTCATTCAATCTGCTTACGCTGAATTGGGTATTTCCGATCAGGCTGACAGCCGGCTGGAAGACATAGCCCGTGAAATCAGTGTGACCGGTACCTACACGCACACGCGTGCTGAACTTGAGCACGGTGCACGCATGGCCTGGCGCAACAGCAACCGTTGTATTGGGCGCCTCTACTGGAAAACACTCAAAATTCTGGATGCCAGGGAAGCTGAAACAGACCAGGAAATATTTGATGCACTTTGCCGTCACCTTGAGTTCGCCACCAACGGCGGAGAAATACGCTCCTCCATCACTGTCTTCCGCGCATCTGCTCCAGACGGTACTGCTCCCCGAATACTGAATGATCAGCTGATTCGCTATGCCGGCTACGTCAGTGAGTCTGGCCAGGTTACCGGTGATCCGTCACAGGTTGCATTCACCCGGCTTTGTCAGGATATGGGCTGGTCAAAATCTGAAAATACCCGCTTTGACCTGCTCCCATGGGTTTGGCAGTGGCCCGGTCGCGAGCCCTTTATGGCAGAAATTCCCCCCGGACTTGTCATGGAGGTGCCTCTGGAGCACCCGATGTATGACTGGTGGGCCGATCTGGGTCTCAAGTGGCACGCAGTGCCTGTCATCAGCAATATGATGCTTGAAATCGGTGGCATTCTGTACACAGCAGCCCCGTTCAACGGCTGGTATATGGGGACAGAAGTGGGAAGCCGCAATCTGGGCGATGTCAACAGGTATAATATGCTTCCGCTAGTTGCGGAGAAAATGGGACTGGATACCGACAATCCGGCTATACTCTGGAAAGACAGAGCGCTGGTTGAGCTGAATACATCGGTACTTCACTCCTTTGGAAAAGCAGGTGTCAGCATGACTGATCACCACGAGGCTTCCGAGCAGTTTATTCACTTTGAACAGACAGAGTGCAAAAAAGGGAGAACTGCCCATGCCGACTGGGCCTGGATAGTTCCCCCTATGAGCGCATCAGCCACCGGTGTATTCCATCGGGAATACGAGAACAAGGTTGTTTGTCCCAACTTTTTTTACCGGTAGGCTATCGGACCAACTCATACACCAGCGGCGAATTGGCCGGTATGGTGAGTTTTGAGATATCACCGATTTTTTGTCCTGAAACCACATCTCTGGCGCTTTTGGCTCCTTTCAGACACTCTTCGAAACGGGCGGTTTCGATGGACCTTTCACTGTTGGCTGTGTTCAGCACGACCATCACCGTTTTGGCCTCATCACTGCGGAAATAAACGTACACACCATCAACAGGTACAAACTGGGTGAGTTTGCCCCGGTGGAGTGCCGGCGTTTCATTTCTGTAGCGTATAAGCGTGCGTGCGTAGTTGAACGCCTCATTCTCCCGCTCTGTTCTGCCGGCAGCAGTAAACTTGTCTGCCGGGTCGCCCTGCCATCCACCCGGGAAGTCTTTTCGGATATTTCCGTGAGAAGGCCATTCATTGCCTGTGCCGAGAATTTCAGTCATGTAATAAATCTGTGGAATCCCGCGGGTGGTAAGAAGAAAGGCCATTCCGCTTTTATACTTGTTGAAATCCTCTTTGATAATGGTGTAAAAACGGCTGAAGTCGTGGTTGTCCAGCATGATTACGTTCCTGAAGGGATCTTCATAAAAGTTGTCCTTGGCCAGTGTGTAATAAACCCTGGAGATGCCTTCGGTCCAGCCCTGCTCTCTTGAAAGGGCTTCGTGAATGGCAAAACAAAGCTGGAAGTCCACCAGTGAAGGAAGATTGGAGTCGAATCCGGTCTTTGTGGGCTGATTATCTCCAAAATACCCCTGTACGGAGACACCGTGTTCCCAAACCTCACCGAACATATTTAGTTGCGGGTATTCCTCCCTGACTTCCTTGCACCAGCGACTGCAAAACTCCTGGTCGGAATAGGTATAGGTATCAATCCGGAAATCGTCGAGTCCGGCGAATTCCATCCACCAGATTGCCTGTTGTATGAGATAATTGGCCAGATGCGGGTTACGCTGGTTCAGATCGGGCATGGTGGGTACAAACCAGCCGTCGCTGAAGCGTTTTTTATCCCACTCGGAGGCATAGGGATCGAGCAGTGTTGGAGCGCGGTAGGTTGTCTGTGTCATGACAGGCCACTGGTTCAGCCAGTCGCGGGAAGGGAGATCCTCCATCCACCAGTGCTCGCTGCCGATGTGGTTAAGCACCACGTCCCGCACCACCTTTATCCCTTTTTCGTGGCATTTTTTCACCAGTTCTTTCAGCAGTTCGTTACTGCCAAAGCGACGGTCAACCCGGTAGTGATCGGTCACGGCATAACCGTGGTATGATTCGCGTTTCTGGTCATTTTCCAGTTCCGGGTTGAGCCATATCGCGGTGATGCCCAGATCTTTAATGTAATCGAGGTGATTGATAATGCCCTGCAGGTCGCCACCATGCCGGCCCACGAGCGAGTCGCGCTGCAATCCCTGCCGCATTCCAGGTACATCATCATTGGAGGGGTCGCCGTTGGAGAAGCGATCCGGGAAAACGAGGTAAATCACATCCTGGGGTCCCACACCCTGTGCTTTTGTTTCAGTGTTGCGGGCGAGAATCGGGAAAGGGTGCGCAAATTTTTCGTTACCCCGGATGAATGTCAGCGAAACCGTCTGTGGTTTGGCTTTGGGACTGATCTCGAGGGTGACAAACAGATAGTTCGGGTTCTCTGCTTTTTCGACACTGATGAGCTTTACCCCTTGTGCGCCGCCCAGACTAACCGAAAAACCGGAAATTTCCTTCCGGTGAATCATGAGTTCAACCCTGTTGTGTTTCATGCCGGTCCACCAGTTGGCTGGCTCGACCCGGATGTCATTATTAAGTGGTGCAACAAAGGGTTTGTCGGCTTTGCGGTGCGAGTTACCGGCCAGGTGATTGGAGCAGCAGCACAGCAGAAGCAGTGGAATAAGCTGAATTTGACTGAAAAGCCTCATTGAAACGAAAATTTCTCCGTGATTTGATGGAATGAGCAGAAAGGAAGTTTACAAATATAATCTGTTTTCAAGCCTGTTTTACCGCCATTGAACCAGCCTTGACGCGAAGACTGAGTAAGGCGGCCAGTGCTAGCAGCGCACCTCCGAGCATGACTGCATGTGTCCGGTTGTTATCGAGCACGTTTTCCATTACCCAGCCAAAGCCAAGTGCTGCGATAATTTCGGGGAGTACGATAAAAAAGTTGAAAATACCCATATAAACCCCCATTTTTTCCTGCGGGAGGGAAGATGCCAGCATGGCGTAAGGCATGGAAAGAATACTCGCCCAGGCTATACCTACGCAAAACATGGAGAGCAGCAGCCAGTATTTGTCAGGAGCGAAGCCCACAAAAACCAGTCCGGCAGCGCCCGTTGCCAGACAGATTGCGTGTGCGCGGGCGCGACCAATTTTGTCGGCCAGCACAGGCAGGTAAAAAGAGAAAAGGAAACAGATCACAGAGTAGAATCCAAAGCAGATATTCCCCCAGGCAACCCCTTCTGCGTACAGGGGAGAGCTGGTGTCGGTGGCGCCGAGCACATCGGTGGATACCGCTGTAGTAAAGTAAAACCACATCAGAAAAAGGCCGGGCCAGGTAAAAAACTGAACCAGAGCCACCTGCCTCATTGTTGCAGGCATTTTGAATATATTGGAGAATACCTCCCTGAATCCGTTCGTCAGTCCGGCAGTTTCAGCCTTCATTTTATTAAAAGCTTCCAGATCTGCGGGGGGATATTCCCTGGTGGTACGCACAGTGTACATTACGGCGGAGATATAAAAAACAGCTCCCAGCGTGAAGACCGCCACCAGATAGGGCGGAATACCCGATCCGGCCTCCACTGTACCGCTTCCAACTGCCCAGATAATTACGGCAGGCAGCAGAGCGGCGATGACATTTCCAATACCAATGAGCATACTCTGAGTGGTATAGCCCTTGTTGATCTGCGATTCAGGCAGCATGTCACCCACGAAAGCCCTGAAAGGTTCCATACTGATATTGATGCTGGCATCAAGTATCCAGAGCAAACCGGCGGCGAACCAGAGTGAAGGCGAGTGCGGCATCAGGATGAGTGCTGCAGTGGCCAGAATGGCGCCAATGGTAAAGTACGGCTTTCTTCTCCCCCATTTACCCCAGGTGCGGTCGCTCAAATAACCAATTATTGGCTGCACAATGAGTCCGGTCATGGGGGCGGCCAGCCAGAGAAGCGGGATTTCATCCGGTTTCGCGCCAAGATATTCGTAAATTGCGCTCATGTTTCCCATTTGCATACCCCACCCTACCTGAATACCCAGAAAACCGGTACTCATGTTCAGGATGGCCGTACCGGAGAGTTCCGGCTTATTCGAGATGGTTGGAGATCCTTGTGCTGTGGAGGTATTTGCCATATCTGATAGTTTTGATCATGGCAAAGATGATAAAATGATTGTAGAGCTGGTATATTCATATCAATAATTGCTATTTTTTTTAATAATTACATATTTGTCAGGGAAAATCCGTTCCTTTGCGGGAGCAACTGGAAAAATTCTGCCAAACGTTATTTGAAATACCATGCTAAGTCGTCGAAGTGTCCGTATCAAAGTGATGCAACTCCTGTACATGCTCAACAGGGATGAACAACTCACTGCCAAAGAGCTTGTCAAAGCCTACAAGGACGGTATCTGGAAGACCTTCGAACTTTATGTTTTCCAGTTGTATGTCCTGCTTCGCGTGGCCCAGTACGCTCTCAAAGATGCCGAAATTCGCGCGGCCAAGCTACTTCCCACAGACGAAGACAAAAGTTTCATCCCCCGTCTTGGCAATAACGAGAGTGTACAGTCGCTCGCCAATCACGTTGGTTTCATGAACCTCGTGAAAAAATACGGCGTGAACGACAGCCTCGACGAAGATCATATCCGCAACCTCTATCTGGGCTTTTGTGCCACGCCCGAGTATCAGGCTTATCTGGAACTGCAGGAGCCTGCGGCAGCAGATCACACCAAAATCCTTCTGGAACTCTACAAATTCCTCTCCTCCAGCGAGTTGTTCTCCGATATGTCGGAAGACAGATACAATAACTGGGCAGACGATGAGTCGCTTGTTGCAGGAGCCATGAAGAAGACGCTGAAGGCTACTCCGGTCAGCGGCGACTTTTTCCGCGAGCACGAGCCCTCCGATGCCACAGTACTTGAATTCGGTGAGGAATTGCTCAGAAAAACCTGCGAGGAAGACCTCGCTTTGTTCAAGGAAATTGAGCCTACGCTCAGAAACTGGGACGCCGAGCGCGTGGCTATCCTCGATATGGTGATGCTCAAAATGGCATTGTGTGAGTTACTTCACTTCCCAACGATCCCAACCAAGGTTACTATCAATGAATTCGTAGAGATCTCCAAAATCTACTCAACAGAGAAAAGCCGCGAATTTATCAACGGTATCCTCGACCGACTAATGAAGGAGCTCTCCGATCAGGGTAAAATTGTGAAGGAAGGTCGCGGACTGCTTGAGTAGCCCCGACCTTCCTTCTGCTTTTTTGAAAAAACCTGACTGTTACTCTGCAGTGCGTTGCCGCAGGGTTTCATACAATATCATTCCGGTAGCCACTCCCACATTGTATGAATCAAAGTTGCTGGCCTGTGGTATTTTGACCAGAACATCCGACATTTTCTGAAGTTTATGGTTTAGTCCATCACCCTCGGCTCCAATCAGTATGGCAGTCGGAACGGTCAGATCCGCCTTGTATAACGGTATGGCTTTGTCAGAAAGTGCTGTGCCAACCACCTGAATACCTGATTCCTGCAACCATTCCACTGTACTGAACATGCTCCGAACCCTGCAGAGCCTCACATGTGCAATTGCACCTGCTGATGCTTTCATGGCCTCTTCATTGGCCGGCGCAGAACCGGATTGCGGCACAACCACCGCGTGTGCTCCGGCGCAATAGGCCGTACGGCAAATAGCGCCGAAATTGCGCACGTCGGTTACACCGTCGAGCAGTACCAGCAGGGGTACTTCACCCGACTCGAATATAAACGGTACTATATCTTCCAGCGACTGATAGGTGATGAGCGACAGGTAGGCCACAACTCCCTGGTGCTGACCCTTCACCATCTTGTTCAGCTTCTCTTTTGGTACAATCTGGAGCGGAATTTCATACTCTCTGGTAAGAAGGCGAATTTCTTTTTCCAGCTCACCGCGCATACCCTGCTGGAAATACACTTTTTCAACAGCCCTTCCGGACTGGATGGCTTCCACGACCGGATGGTGGCCGTAAATGAGGTTTTTATCCATGTTCAAGCGCCCTTTCTGAGCGTCAGGCCAATCTGGCCGAGATGATAAGAATTGTGAAACATTACATGACTGAAGACTCTGACGCGGGGTACTGTACCGAAGAAAGGGGTTTCCACTGTCTCGAGCCATTTTTCTTCCGGCGTTGATTCAATGATACGCTCAAGCAACCGGAAACCGCTTTCAATCAGGGCCTTGCTTTCTTCCGGATCACTCCCCTGCCCCTCGTCTGCAAAACTCATAGTGGTATTTTTCACGTCCGTCTCGTAGCCAAGAAAGGTGCAAAGCAAATGCATTGTTTCACCTGTATGACGGAAGATGAACCCGATGGAAGCTGTGTTGTCGTTTAACCGCAGCGCAGCGTTCTCCCGGGTTATTTTGTCATAAACCCGGTAACAGTTGGAGCGGCACTGAGCGAGCATCTCCGTTAATATGGCCTTTGAACTCATGTTATGCTGTTTTTTTTAGAACAATACCCTTTCCAATACTGCGACTGCTCCATCCGAAGAGCAGCTTATCCAGTGCGAGTATCAAATCGGTGAATATACTGAGAAATGGCTCTTTGGTGGAAGAGGGACGCACTTTCAGCCCGCCTTCTGTATCGCTCGTCACGTTGCCTGCATTCTTTTTGAAAATACGCTGCACGATTCCTGTCCAGTAAACCTCGAGCAGTCCGACGAGATGGTGACTGAGTCCCCTGAATTCGACCGTTTCAAATCCTGCATTTTTCGACCACCTTTTGAAGTCATCTGCGCCGATGAGGTAATCATGGCCAAAAGCATAGGCTCCCTGACTGATAGCATATTCGCGGCTTCCGTCGCCCCGTGTGAGTTGCCAGATCCTGTTGATCGGGTCGTAGGTAACCGGAAACTCGCGACTGGGGAAGGTCATTATCACCACGCCGCCGGGTTTCAGCACACGATACATTTCCTGCACCATTTTTTCCGGCTTTCCGACGTGCTCGATGACTTCACAACTCACAATCAGATCGAAGTGATTGTCGGGATAAGAAAGCTCGAGGGCATTATTGACCTCGTATCTGAGATTCATCACGCCCGCATTGACCGCGCGCGCATGCACGAGATCTTCTTCATTGACATCGCAACCGGTCAGTTCCATGCAGTAGCCGGCAATCATGCGATCGTAATCGCCCTCTCCTGTACCCAGATTCAGTCCGCGCTCAAACGCCTGCCCGGCAGCCGCGTATTTTTTCATACGCGACGACACAAACAAATACCTGTTTCTGAAGGTTGGAAATAGTTGTTTAAAGTTCATCGGGGGTGTTATTTGACGGCATTTCTGAATTGCTGGGCTTTGTCGGGCTCGCCGGCGGCATCATAAATCTGGGCTGCCATTTCGTAGGCAGGCTTGAAATTCGGGGCAATCTGAATCGCTTTGACCAGATAATTCAGCGCTTTTTGCTGCTCCCCGGTTCTGCGGTATATATCCCCCAGGAAATAATAGGCAGTCGCATTGGAAGGCTCCTTTTTAATGGCAAGTTCGAACTGCGCCTTTGCCTTTGCTGCGTCGTTCATACTCATCCAGTACAATCCGACAAGATTATTTGCCTGTGTATCATCGGGGGCTATTTCGATGGCCTTTTCAGCCGCAGCTTTTGCTTCCTCCAGCATATTGGCATTCAGATAGGCCTGTCCGAGGTTTACCCATGCCAGTTCATTATCCGGTACATTTGCTACTTCTTTGGTCAGGCGATCAACAGCGCCCTGCAGGTCGTTGATCTTTAGCGCGGCCAGTCCGAGCGCACAGTTTTTGCCATTATCCTTGATGACGGCAAGTATGGGTGCTCCGCCTGCCATGACTGTGTGAACTGTATTGTCGGGGGGCCACATTCCCTTCTGGAGCGTTGTTCCGTCAATAAAGCGCGTGGGATACAGGGCATAATCCCAGGCATCGTCGCACCGGCGCTCCCATTTCAGGTACTTGATTTTGACTTTATCGCCGTATTTGGCAGTCAGCTGCTTGGCGGAATAATACATATTGGTGGCTATCACAACCGTTTCAGGCATATCCGGACGCAGAATACCCTGCTGTTCCATCCACTCGAGTCCCTGACGGACGCTCACGCCCCAGTAATCGGTTTCAAATTTGCCAAAGGCGCCTTTTGTACCTCCTGTGAGTTCATTGAAATAGACGTAGGGCATTTTGGGATTCGTGGCAATAAAAGAAGCCGGACCAGCCAGACCGCCCAGCAGCACTACCGGGACAATATAGCGGGTAGCCGTTTTGGAGGAAGTCAGTTCGGCCAGTTCATTCCAGAAAAGTGCTGCTGCCACACACAATGTCGGGTAGGCGAAGGTGAGGTGTCGCCAGCCATCGTGTATGACCGAATCCTTGTATATAATGTAGAATACAGGGAAAACAGCGGCAAAGAGCGCTGCAAATACCCAGAGCGGATTATAGCGCTTCATCAGGCGCGGGAGCATGACAATACTTCCCGCAAAGCCGGCCAGTGCCACCAGCGGGATGGTATTCAGCATCCACTTCAGCGGATAATGCCAGGGGGTTTTATCAGACATGATATTCTCGCCCTCGTACAGCACGCGTATGTGTACTTCCAGATCGGCGAATTTGGACAGCGCCACAAATGGATTTGTCAGCGGTGCCTGCAGTGCGAATGGCCAGAAAAGCAACGCGAAGACATACCCGGCGGCGGCCACGCCAACAGTAGTCACGGCGTATTTTTTGAGCACAGCAGAGTTGGAAAACGCTCTGAAACCGCCGTTTTTCATCAAAAAATGAAGACCGGCGAACATGGCGAAGATAGCAAATGAAAGCAGACCACCGGCACGGATACCCAGCGCTATTCCGAGTCCGACCGCCAGTCCGGCCAGGTTCCACCGGCCCGGAGATTCAATCCGGTTCAATACTGCTGCCATATTGTAAATCGCCATGATATATCCCGCAGCGAATGGAATATCCTTGGGGTTCATCAGCGAGTCTCCAACGAATCTGGGGGAGAACAACATCAGCAGGAGTGCTATAACGGCGGTTCTCCATCCGGCAATCAAACCGGCGAACAGGCCGACGCAGAGCATCGCCACCCAGCCCATGACTGCGCTGGAGACATGGCGCACCTGATGGTAAGCCAGTTCTTTGGAGTCGAATCCGAGTGCTTTATTGGCGAAACCGGTCACAATTTCAAAGAAGCCGCCATAAAGGTGCATATTGCCGTCCGGGACATTCAGTGCCGTGGTGTCGGATCCGAAGGAGGCATAGTAATTGACCAGCTTCTGTGAATAGTCCACCTGAAACTTGTCGTCGGCATTGATACCAGATCCGAGTGAAAGTGCGACCAGCACGAACAGTGCAAGGGCAGCCACTCCGGCAAAGATTTTTTTGTACAACGGATTTTGTTCCGGTTCGGGGCGTAGCAGCCAGTTAGCAGGCGGGGCAGCGGCAGCCTCCTTGCGGGGTGCAGGATTGGTTTTGGGTGCGGGTTTACCGGATTTAGCCATTTTGTGCGACAATCGTTAATTTGCGAGGGCGAAAGGTAAGCATATCGCCGCTACTTTGCCGAATAGTGCCACACCAAAACTGCAGCAAGCAGTAAGATAAGCAGAATAACTGCTACAACGAGTGGTTGCAGAAAGCGTATTTTCCGCTTTCGTGGTCGCCTCGACTTGTCGAGGCGTTGCTCGAGCTGGTGCCAGACCTTCTCCGGGGGGCGCTCGTGCAACCTGGACTCATTTTCCCTGAAAAAATCAAACAAATCAGACATAACCTCTGGTTTTCAATATTTTACGGAGTTTTTCCTTTGCCAGTACTAGCTGGCTCTTGCTGGTATTGATACTGATACCAAGCATTTCACCTATTTCGTGGTGTTTCAGTCCCTCCAGCACGTACAGGTTGAAAATGGTACGATACCCGGTGGGAAGCTCATCCAGAATTTCGAGAATTTCGCGGGCTGAAATATCCGATTCGATGGAGAATGAATCCGGGTAGTCAGGAAACTCACCCTCTTCGCCCGGAAAATGCAGCGGTTGTCGCTTGCGAAGCAGCATCAGGCTTTCATTTACCATGATGCGTCTGATCCAGCCCTCAAAACTGCCAGCACCGTTGTAGTGCTCAATCTGCGAGAATACCTTGTAAAAACCACTCACCAGTGCTTCTTCCGCGTCTTCCCTCGACCACAGGTATCGCCGGCACACGCTGAACATCAGCGGCGAGTACAGTTCGTACAGTTTGCGCTGCATTTTCCTGTCCTGCTTGCGGAGGCCATCAATCATTTCGTCTGCTGACATACGGATGCGGTTTTCGAGTGAAAGATGCAATTTTTTTCAGTAGTGGCGTGCCAATGTCTGTATTTTTGCCGTTTATATCAAAAACAGTCTGTTTCATTTGGAACTTGTCAACAACAAATACCGTTTTCAAGGCGATATTGACCCGCTCGAGTTGTGCCGTGAGTTTGGTACACCACTTTACGTTTACGATGCCTCCGTCATGGAAGCCCAGTACAAACGCATGACCAGTGCGTTCAAGTGGCCTGCCTTCCGCGCGCATTACGCGTGCAAGGCGCTCACCAATATTTCTGTTCTTCGCCTGTTCAGATCGCTGGGCGCCGGACTTGATTGTGTATCTGTTTTTGAAGTGAAAATGGGCCTGAAAGCGGGTTTCAAACCCGAAGACATCCTGTTTACTCCCAATTTCGCCGGTGCCGACGAGTTCGAAGAGGCTGTAAAACTAGGCGTCAAAATCAATGTGGATGCGATTCCCATGCTGGAAAACTGGGGACTGCACCACCGCGACTACCCGCTCTGCCTGCGCATCAACCCGCACCTGATGGCCGGCGGCAATGAGAAAATCAGCGTCGGACACATAGACTCCAAATTCGGCATCAGTATTCATCAGTTGCCCCATGTATTGCGCATCGTGGAGAGTCAGGGATTAAAGGTGAACGGCCTGCACATGCACACCGGCTCTGATATCCTGGATGTAGACATATTCATGCGCGGGGCGGAGATTTTGTTTGATGCCGCAACACGGTTCCCCGATCTGGAGTATATTGATCTCGGCAGCGGTTTCAAGGTACCCTATAAACCCGATGATATCGAAACCGATATCGAGGAGCTGGGCGAGAAACTCAGCAACAGATTTGCAGCATTTTGCCAGTCATACGGACGAGAACTTACGCTCATGGTGGAACCCGGCAAGTTCCTGGTGAGCAGTGCCGGATATCTGTTTGCCCGGTGCACCCTGGTGAAGCAAACCACCTCCACAGCCTTTGTAGGAGTGGACACCGGACTCAATCACCTCATCCGTCCGATGTTTTACGGGTCTTATCACAAAATAGTGAATGTGACCGAACCGACCTTCAAGCCCCGGATATACAATGTGGTAGGCAATATCTGTGAAACGGACACATTTGCTGTTGACCGCCGTATTGCCGAAGTGGTGGAAGGCGACATCATTGCATTTTACAATGCAGGGGCATACGGCTGGATGATGGCATCCAACTACAACTCCAGACCTCGTCCGGCAGAGGTAATGATACAAAACGGGGAAGCAGTGCTCATCAGACGAAGAGAAACGCTGGAAGACTTGCTGGCAACACAGTTCGTTTAATCACGAGTATGCGGCTCAGCCGGGATGTGAAGATACCCCCATTCCGAACAGGGCGAAGTCATATCTTGCCGGGTCGTCAGCGTCGAATTGTCTCAAGTTTTCAGTCAGTTCCAGCACAGCCAGCCAGTCGGTCTGCGGACGATAAAGCAGTCCAAGCCGGCGTGCCACACGATCTACGTGTACATCGAGCGGAATGAGCAACTGAGACGGGCTGATCCGGTTCCAGATACCGAAATCAACGCCCCGGTCATCATTTCTCACCATCCAGCGCAGGAACATATTCAGCCGTTTGCAGGTGGAGCCCCGCGCAGGCGTGGCCACGTGCTTGCGCGTGCGTTCAGGAGCGTACGGGTGGTCAAAAAAACTGTCGTGAAAACCCGCCAGGGCGTTTTCCACAGTGATATCACCCTGCGACATGTGTCTGTAAAAGGCTGTTTCCAGCGATTCCTCCCGCCGGTAGTACTCCTGCAGCCAGTGCAGGAACCACAGCGTATCAGTGTATTGAAAGGTGCGGTGTTTGAAATCGGAGAATCGCGCCCTGTCCGATTCCTCGTGGTTCATCACGAAATCGTACGGGGCGTGATCCATGAGTTCCGACAGGCGGAGGGCACTGTTGATAATCGTCTTGCGTTGTCCCCACGCCAGCGTTGCGGCCCAGAAGCCCATAATTTCCCTGTCCTGCAGCCGGTTGAACCGGTGCGGCACAGAAATCGGATCGGATTCGATGAAATCCGGGTTATTCCAGACGGCAGCTGCAGTATTCAGTATATCACTGACCGACACAGACGGTTATTTTCTGCTGTCGAGCCAGACCAGCATATCGGTGAACTGAGCCGAGCGGCGAAGCAGCTTGCCTTTTTCATCCACAGCAAGCAGCGTGGGAGTGCCGGCAACACCGTAGTTGCGGAAATTCGGGCCTCCGAATCCTTTGCCGTCGAACAGCTTCACTGCCCAGGGGAAAGAATCGGCCTTGTCCTGAAAAACCTTCTTGTCCGTGTCTCCGCTGATGGTAATTACCTGAACACCACCATTTTGCAGAGCGCTGTAATTCGCCGTTATCTTTTCCAGTTCATCCTCGCAGTGGCCACAGTCGCTCTGATAGAACACGAGCAACCGGGTAGTTTTCTTGCTGGAGACCAGCGACATTTCGCTGCCGTCGGGTAGGACCAGATCCGGTACGCGTTCGCCCGTTTGTAACCCCTGGAACTGGGACAGCAGTCCGTCGTAGCGGAGCAGTTTGCCGCTGCCGCGCACCTCCGGACCTAGTTCGAAGAGCAGGCTGTCTTTGCCAAACTTGAGGAAGTAGCGGGCCAGCTGTTCGCAGAAATCGGTATAAATCAGGTTGTCGTCGAGTTTGGCGAGAATATGACGGGTGCTGGTCATCAGCGTGCTGTCGGACTCAATCACCAGTGAGTGCATCTGTGCCCAGCTGAAAATAACGCCACTCCAGTGATTGCTCGTGTAGAGAGCAGGCCAGCTCATGCGGTTGCGTATGAAGTTGTCGGCTTCTATGGCGCGACCCTTTTCGTCGAGTTCGAGACTCTTACCGGTTCCGCGGGTGAAGTTGACAATTTCGCGGAAGCGGGCGGCATAGAGCGGACTCTTTGCCAGCTCCTCGTACATTTCATTGTATTCCTCGGTGAGCTTCTTTTTCTCTTTTGAAAGCGGACCATACAGATTGGTGCCATCGGGATAGGCATTCAGCGCCATGGATACCGCTTCATATTTGAACATGATTTTCTCCTGCAGGCGGTAGTTGTCGCGCAGAAAAGTATTTTCAACCGTACCTGTATAAATGATATTGGATTCATCGGGCTGGTCGGAAAGACACTCCACCGAGAAACTTTCTCCGTTCAGAACGAAATCGAGGCCACCGCCGTTGCGGAGCATCCAGCGGGCCATACCCGAGTATTTTTTCCGGCGTTCGGGGATGTTCAGTACTACCCTTCCGTCGTCGGGGATAACCCCTCTGAGGACAGTGTCTTTGTTAAGACCCTGGAGCAGAATGAGATCCCATTCTTTCCCTGCGAACTTGGGAAAGTCGAGCGTGATCGTCTGGGCTGTAGCGCTGGCAGTGAAGAGCGTGGCAACAGCCAGACAGGTAAGAAACAGAAACTTGTTCATTTTTTTTCGAGTTTGCGAGATTTTGATGCGGCGAAGGTACTGGAAAAGTATGTAAGCCCCAAAAATGGTGGAAAATTATCGGGGGGTAGGCTTACCGGGAGGAGGTGACTGGCAATAACAGGGAGAACAGAGATAACAAACGTTGTATCGGCTGTGAAACAGCGTGAATAAACTGTGAAATGAAACGAACCAACCATAAATCGGAGGACATGAAAGAAAACGATTTGAAGTTCTTTGCGAGTGACACTATGAAACTACCTCTTATAGCCATCGCCCAGCAAAAAAAGTATATTATTCTGTCGCCACCTGAAATAATTTATTGTGGTGCGGAGGGTAGTTATACGCACGTGTACATGAGCAGCGGAGAGGCGTTTCTGGTATCGCTCAAATTGAAGACCATGTCGGAATTACTGCAGATGTGGCCCGAGTTTGTGAGAATACACCATTCCTACCTGATCAACGTCAATATGCTGAAACATATTGAAACCGGCGACGGGTGGCAGGCCTGTATGGTCAACAGCCAGTTGCTGCCCGTATCCAACTCCAGAAGACCTTTGCTGATGTCTGTTTTTCATACAGAACGGGATCAGCGGGATGGGAAGGGTGGTGATGGCGCATAACAATAATCAAATCCATACATTAAAATAATGCAACAATGATGAAACAACTGTTCCATTCCCATTTACCTCGAACTGCCGTATATCTTTATCTGGTATTTTTGTTGATCACTCCAGAAACAGTTTATTCCCAAACCGGGGATGAATGGCATCTGGATCAGGAAGTTAACATTGCACGTGAAACCAACAGTGACTATCTGGTAAAGTGGGCATTTAACGACAGCATCCGGTATTACTCCAGCAAGGCAAGAGCGGTTGCACTGGCCAATGAAATGGGTTATCCGGTTGAAGGCATCAGCAAAAGTCGCCACTTTAAACTTGTCGGTACGGATGAACTGGGCCAGCCATCGTATGTCGAAACCAACAACAGGATAACAGCTGATTTTTTGGGAACAAGTGCCCTGTATCCCGGAGGAGATCTCGGATTGAACCATACAGGCAATGGAACCACCCTTGCTGTATGGGAAATTGGAAGGCCATTATTAACCCACGCTGCATTAACAGGCAGGGTAACCCAAAAGGACAATTTATCGGCAGAGGTTGACAACCATGCAACGCACATATCAGGCACTTTGATTGGTGCCGACCTGAATAATGAAGCAAGAGGAATGTCGTACGAAGCCATTTTGAATGCTTATGATATAGACGGAAACTTCAGCGAAATGGCTGCCGCTTCAGTCAGTCCGATAAATACAAGAATATCAAGTCATTCTTATGGTATAATATGCGGGTGGAGCTATGAGGATGATGGATGGTACTGGTATGGGAATACTGCCATTAGCCAGACAGAGGACTACAAGTTTGGTCTTTACAACAGTGAGGCAGTGGACCTGGATAATATTGCAAACAATGCACCTTTCCATCTGCCTGTTTTTGCGGCAGGTAATGATCGCAATGACTACGGACCTGCGCCCGGATCAGCGCATAAAGTGCGGAATTCCAGTGGTGCGTGGGTAAACAGTACGACTGTTCGGAATAAAGACGGAAACGATACCGGTTACGGTTGTATTCCAGCATTTAATTGTGCAAAGAATCTGTTGACCGTTGGAGCCGTACAGGTGGAAGAAGAAGACGGTTTGTTTTTTTCATCTATGTCTTCTTTCAGCGGCTGGGGTCCAACAGATGATGGTCGTATCAAGCCTGATATAGTTGCGCCCGGGGTTAATGTCTATTCATCTGTGGCAACCAGTGATTTGTCCTACGATGCTTCTTCCGGCACATCAATGGCTACCCCTGCAATCGCTGGATCTGTCAATTTGTTGTTGCAACATTACTCGAGTTTGAAACCCGGAATCACGCTCCGCGCATCCGCATTGAAAGCACTGCTTTTACATACTGCCAGTTCTGAAGAAAATGGTCCTGACTACAGCTCGGGTTGGGGTACTGCAAATATTAGCTCGGCGGCAGAGCTTTTAAATCAGGATGCCATGACACAGGGTCGAGATCGCATCTATTCCCGGGACAGTATTGCAAATGGGAGTGTAAGAAACCGGACATTTTATCACGATGGTCTCAGTCCTGTAAAAGTAACCATTGTATGGAATGACCCTGCAGGACCGGTATCAACCAACACCCTGAATCCAACTACATCGCGACTTGTAAACGATCTTGATGTCCGGGTCGTCAGCGCAGAAGATGGTACGGTCTATTATCCGTGGGTACTCAATCCTCTCAATCCTGATGAGCCTGCTACGAGGGGTGATAATTTCCGCGACAATGTGGAACAGGTGTACATTGAAAGTTTGCCACCTGGTTCTTATACAATCCGTGTTACCCATAAAGGCACTCTTACAGGTGGCAAACAACTGTTTTCAATGGTTCTGTCTGGAAGAGCCAGTGAAAGTACATGTGAAGGGAATACGCTCATCACTGATTGCTCGGGGATTATATCGGATGGCAGCGGTAGCAATAATTACTCCAACAATCTTGATTGTTCCTGGACAATTGCCCCTCCCGGAGCGGCAAGCATAACGCTCACGTTTACTTCATTTCGGACGGAAGATTTCGAATTTGTCAAGGTTTATGACGGAGAGGATGAAAATGCTCCTGTATTGGGTGAATTCGAGGGCAGTTCTCTCCCGCCCACTGTCACAGCAAACAGCGGGAAGATGTTTATTACCTTCGAAACAGATTTATCAGGCACCTATGCTGGCTGGAGTGCAAACTTCTCCTGCAGCCAGCAGTCACTCTCTGTAAATCCTGACGCGCTCACTTTCGCCAGCGGTGGCGGGGCAAACGCAACCACTGTTACGGCAAATTGCGCCTGGAGTATTCAAAATATTCCGTTGTGGCTCAGTGTGACGCCAGTATCGGGAAGTGTTTCAACGGTGATAGGTATCACGTGTAATCCAAATACATCCACTCAAGACCGCTCCGCTGTGCTGAGTGTTTCAGGATGCGGGGGGATAACCAAAACAATCACCATTGGACAATTTGGATGTACTAATCCGTCCATACCTTCTCTGACTGCTTCAGGTTCTACGGACCTTTGTTCAGGACAATCCGTCACACTGACGGCAGGAAATATTTGCAGCGGATGCAGCGTGGAGTGGTCGAACGGACAAACAACACAGAGTATCGTAGTAAGCGCGCAGGGTTCGTACACTGCCC
>CAIYFY010000266.1 GCA_903925535.1 uncultured Bacteroidota bacterium
CTACACCCTATCCTACACTCTTTCCCTACACGACGCTCTTCCGATCTTCTCATGCGAATCTGCCTGTTTTGTGCCGGAATAGCGCTGATTGCCTCCTGTAACAGAGAGAAAACAGCAGTAGTCCATACAGAACTCGGCAGTATGACCCTGCGTCTGCATGCGGGCGTACAAATGCCCGCAGGTGACACCCTCGAAATAAAACAGGTAGCACAGGACGAGTTCATCCGTCTGAACGACTACAGTTCTTTATCCGTCCGCAATATCGAAGCCGGACAATCGGAATGGCCCCTCTCGGGAACCCTTGTGGAGTCCGGAGGGGCCATTTTTATTGTGCAGGGCAGAAAACACACCGATAAAACGCTCGACAGGTGGGAGCAGCTGAACAATCGCAAACTGACCCCTCAGGCCAGGGAACAATTCAGGCAAAGGGGCGGATCACTGGCACTCGAGGGTCGCTGCAAAATCATAGGTGAGCTCACCGCCGGCAGGGAGATCCTCAACCGCATTGCAGCCCTGCCCACCGACAACACCGGGCGCCCGCTCAGGCGTATAGCCTACTTCATCAGCAGTAAATAGCGGATTTCCCGTATATTTGCAAAAACATCTTCGCCATGGCCAGATACTGCACCATTATAGCCCTGCTGATGCCCCTGTGCATGCAGGCCCAATCGTCGCTGACAATCACCAATTGGGCATCCGGATTCACCCGCCCCCTCGATATTGCTCACTGTGGCGACAGCCGCCTCTTCATCGTTCAGCAAAATGGGGTAATAAGGGTACTCGACAGCACCGGAAATCATCTGGATACTTTCCTGAATATTGATCCGCGTGTCAACTCTGCCGCCAATGAACAGGGCCTGCTCGGAATGACTTTTCACCCGCAGTACGCGCAGAATGGATATTTCTTCGTCAACTACTCGACCAACAACGGAGGGGCTACCCAGATATCACGCTTCTCGGTAAAAGGAAGCAATCCGAATCAGGCTGATCCCGACAGCGAGTTGCCTGTACTGAATATACCCCAGCCATTCAACAACCACAACGGCGGCGGTATGAAGTTTGGTCCCGACGGATATTTGTACATAGGCCTTGGCGATGGAGGCAGCGGCGGTGATCCGCTGGACAACAGTCAGAACCCCGGCACACTGCTTGGAAAAATGCTGCGAATTGATGTCAACAACGCCACACCAGCCTCTCCGTATGCCATACCGCCCGACAACCCGTTCATCAGCCAGCCCGCTTTTCGCCCCGAAATCTGGTCGCTCGGCTGGCGAAATCCGTGGCGTTTTTCATTCGACCGTCTGAACGGCGATATGTGGGCAGGCGACGTCGGACAAAACGCAAGAGAAGAGATTGATCTCGTACACGCAGGCGAAGGCGGACTGAACTACGGATGGCGCTGCTATGAAGGCGATGTGCCCTTTAACCCTGCCGGCTGTCAGAGTGCTGCCGCTTATGCCGAACCATTCTATGCCTATCCCAACCCGGCAGCAGGGTGTTCAGTTACAGGCGGATTCATTTACAGAGGAAGCAAACATGCCGACATGTATGGCATGTACCTGTTTGCCGATTTCTGTAACGGTAAAATATGGGGAATACGCCCACAGATTACTCCGCTGCGCGTTATACAACTGGCCGATCTGGCCAATTACCAGATCAGTACCTTCGGAGAGGATGCCAGTGGCGAACTGTACCTGGCACTGCTCGGTCAGGGCAGGATACAGAAACTCGATAATCTCTGCCTGCAGCCTGCGCTCTCGCTCTCAGATTCCATTCTTTGCCTCGACGAGCAACTGGTTCTCACTGCAGAAAACCTGACTCCGGGCAACGAGGTCAGGTGGTATCGCGACAACGAACTGCTTCAGACCGATGTGGTAAACGACTACACGCACAGTATAGCAGTACCCGCTCCGGCAAATGGCCTCTACCGCGTTGAGGTGTCCGATACCGTATGCACACTCACCTCCGCAAGCCGGTATGCCGACATGGAAATTGCCATTGGACCCGTAGTCGTACAGTCGGGCGACACACTCTTCTCGGGTCTGCCATGTTCCCATTGTCAGTGGATACAGAACGGGAATCCCGTCCCCGGCGCTACCGGCAACTTTTACGTGCCGGTTACATCAGGCACCTACTGGCTCGAATTTGTTTCCGATCGCGGATGTATCTACAAGTCAGTATCCGTGGATATCGTTATCAGCGAGGCTGATATGCCCGAGAACATGGCAAAATTCACCCTGTCGCCCAATCCGACCAGCGGACTGACGCAACTCGAACTGGTATTGAGGCGCGAAGAGCCCTTTATTGTGAGCATGACGGATGCCCTGAACAGGCAATTATTCATGCAGACTCACGACACGGCATCCCTGTCGCTGCCCATAGACCTCAGAGCACTTCCACCCGGAACCTATCTGATCAATATACAGTTGCCGGGCGGGCTTGTCACCCGAAAAATAGTGAAAAGACCGTGAGCAGATGAACAAAGGCATTGAAATCAGGTTTCAATGCCTTATTCTTTGCTCCCATGCACATCTCCATCCTGTCATCGAGTACCCGTATTGACCGTCTGTCGCACCGCGTCGCACTGGCGCTGGAAAAAGCAATAATCGAGCGCGGACACACCGCCCGGATACTCGATCTGGCAAGCTACAAGTTTCCGATCATGGAGGAGGTGCTGCACAGGCATCCAAAGCCACCGGCGGGTCTCGCCGATTTTTCAGAAGCCATCCGGCAATCGGACGCGCATATATTCCTGTCGCCCGAATACAACGGCAGCTACACAGCCGCCCTCAAAAATGCCGTTGATTACCTGAAAGAGAGTGAGTTTGCGCGCAAGGCGATTGGAGTAGTGTCTGTCACGTCGGGTCCGATGGGTGGTATGAGAGGTGCCATCTCCATGCAGCAGCTGGTGCTGGGTGTTTCAGGCTTTGCCCTGCCGCAAATGCTGCTGGTGCCGCAGGTGTCGCAGAAATTTGATGAACAGGGGAACCTGCTTGATCCTGCGTTCCAGTCGAAAACCGACTTTTTTCTCAACAATTTTATATGGCTGGCGGAGGCTGTTTCAGAGAAAAAAAAGTCAAACACGGCAGAATAGCAATATATACCATACATTTGTATTTTCTCACTGACCTGGGGCCGGCGGCAACGGGTAATTTTCTGTGCCATGCCCGATTACACGAGAAGAAATCAAAATGTAGCAACCCGTCAGAACGACAAAAAGTCGCAACGCCCGACTGAAACCGACCAGTCAGGGAGCGCCGACAATGAACTGCAGCGTATGGCTGCTCAAAGCCAGCAAGCAAAGGAACAGCAGGCACTGCAGAAAATGGCTGACCAGAGTAATCCAAAGCCTGCCAGCCAACCCAAAGCGTCTTCAAGTCAGCAATCTGCAAAAGAAGACAGCTCTGACGAGGATGATTTTAATGTTGACACCGCTGAGTTCAGTGAGAATGCCGAAAAGACAAGTCTTGGAGGCAGCAAGCCCGACATGTTTGACGAACTGGAAACTGACAAGTCGCAGTCTGTCGGGGAAGGAGTTGTCGGCCACACCGAAAAAGGTTCCAAAGGATTCACCGGAGCAGGCACTGCAGCCAGAAAACTGGTTGAAAGCGATGAAAAAACGCTCCGGGAAGCGATTCAGGCTCTTGCGCGTGCAGGTGCATTTGGCGAGGCAATGGCCAGAAAGGAGCTGGAAACTTCCTCGGGGACACAGGCTGTCATGGAAGGCAAGGGCAGCGGATTCGCCGGTGCAGAGGGCGAAGTAATCGGCGTCAGAGTCGTTGATGCCATTGAGGGGCTGACGCTGATGGCCAGGGCTACCGGAAAGGCGGGAGTCGGATTTGATCTGGAGGGCATGCTGAGCGTTACGCGGGAGATTGGAGGGGTTGAACTGGCGGCGCAACTGGAAGCAAAAATGAGTGGATTTGCGGGGGTACTTGCAGAAGCTAAAGGCAAAATAAACATCCATGCATTCGGCATGGCAGCAGAGGGCAAGGTTTATGCCTTTGCCGGTGCGAAATCGGAAGGAGAGGCTACTATGGCACTGAAAGCCGGTCAGCTCGGATTTGACGGAAAAGCGACGTATGAAGCCATGGCAGGTGCCGAGGCGGGCGCAGAAGGGAAAATATCTGTCGGACTCGAGGGTATCTCCGCCAGCGGTAAAGCAGAGGCATTCGCCGGAGCCAAAGTAAAGGCCGGTGCTGAGGCATCTCTGACCTATCACGGGAAAATTCTGGTGAAGATATCAGGAGAACTGGAGGCATCCGCAGGTGTAGGCGGTACTATTGAGGGAGAGTTCACAATAAAAAATGGAAAACTGATTATCAGCGGACAGCTGGCAGCTACCCTGGGTCTGGGAGCAGGTGCCATGGGCAGTGTAGAGATTGATTTCAGCGCCATTGCAGAAGCAATCGGTGAAAAACTGCAGGTGCAGATAACCAGCATTGCTCTGGACAACAGAAGTGTTGCCGACCAGGACAGGAAATCAACAGGGGATATTTCACCGGAGGAGCAGCAAGCCATAGAACGGCAGCTGTATAATGCCGTATATCCCCACCTGGCAGCCTACGGAAAGAAGAAAGAAAAGCTTTTTAACTCAACCAATGTATTTGGTCGGAAAAAAGCCACACATCTGGTAAAACTTGAAAATGTACAGTCAATTATAGACACCAAAATCAGGCGAAATAACGATCTGGCCGAGAAGGTGCTCTATAAATTCTCCGATGTAACACTGGTTGACGCCTGTATGGATGCTTTTGGCAATCAGGTACAACCCGGGGGAATAGTTATTCAGGCAGGAGTGATACGGGCGTTTGGCGTAAAAAAATCTCTCTAATGACCGGTACTGTATTTCTGACACCTCCCCCTTTCTTCATCTGAAACGATTTTTTTATGCAAATGACGAGCTACTTCAACCCCGGTTTGTTAATTTCCGTGATGATTCCGGATAGCTGGACAGCAAGTCAGGTGAGTGAAAACAAATTCAGGCTTTTCAGCGCGCCCGAACGTGGCCTCGATGATTTTTTTGATGAGTACCGTGTTACCATGAGTTATGAACTTGTTTCACCTCCGTACGAATCAGAAGACAACTGGCTTCCGGATCTGGTGTCAGACAACAACAACATTATGGCCCGTACATACAACCATTATACGCTGATAAGCGATTGTTTTTACGAATCAGACTCCCGGCCTGCCTACCGGAAAATATATGCATGGACAGACGAGCATACTGGACTCCGGTTGTTTCAGATTCAGGCATTCATATACGGAGGGCCTCAATCCCTGTATATGGTGAACGGTGCGGTGGTTGAAAACCTGAAGGACAAGTACCTCCCGATCCTCGAATCAATCCTGGCTTCAACCAGGATTGATTCGCAAGATTAGGAAATGATATGTTTTCCCTCCTTCCTCAGCTCCTTTTTTATACCCTCCAGGATATCCTCTGTATTAATTTCAGGATTTTCGCGCTGAACGGCCTGAAGGGCGCAGTATCGCAACACATTGAGAATAGTGCCTCCCGTCATTTCATATTTCGCGGCAATATGGTTCCAGTCAATATCAGCAGCAGTTCTGACAGGAGAAGAGAACATATTTTGCCATAATTTTTTCCTTTGTTCCGGGCCCGGAGCAGGGAAGTAAACAACAGAATGGAATCTTCGCAGAAAGGCCTCATCTATATTCGACTTGAGGTTAGTGGCCAGAATAACAACTCCGGCGTAATCTTCAATTCTCTGCAACAGATAAGCCACCTCCTGATTGGCATAGCGATCTTTGGCATCTTTCGTATCCGAGCGCTTTCCGAACAGTGCATCTGCCTCGTCGAAAAACAAAATCCACTGACTATTTGATGCGCGATCAAATATCCCTGCCAGATTTTTCTCGGTTTCCCCAATATACTTTGATACAACCTGCGAAAGATCAATACGAAACACCTCCCGCCCTACCTCTTTGCCGATGAGTGCCGCAGTCAGCGATTTGCCTGTTCCGGGCGGACCGTAAAACAGTGCCTTGTAGCCGGCATTGAGAAGTCTGGACAAATTCCAGTCAACAAGAATTTGCTGATAATGCGCGATCCATGTTTGAATATCCCTGACTTCTGTCAGTGTTTGTGCATCGAGAATCAGATCGTGCCATTCAAGTCGGGTCGTTATCTGTCGGGCGGGAAACTGCGAACTGTAACCGGGAATATAGGTGGCACCCGCCTCCTGAAAATAGGATACACATTCAGGTGCAGGGTACAGAACTCCGCTCAGCAAGGGCTCATCGGCAGGCGGCGTGTCCAGTCTGAGAATATTCTCCCTGAAAAAATAATGTTCTTCGTCAAACAACCGGAAATACCGGGAGCGAAGTGCCATATCTGTGCCTGCAAGTACAAAAATAGCGGTTTCTCCAGTTGGAATGAACCCTGCATGCCGGGTGCCTGCCACTCCTCCGAATTCAGAGTAACCCCTGTCGTAAACACGGTTGCGTATATAGAAGTTATCGAGCGCCTGTGGACGGAGGTGTGGCGCCAGAGCGATAAGCAGCACAATTCGCTCGGCATCTGTCATCCGGAATCTCCTGACAAATACTCCATAAGGCGAAGGATCCTCCATCAGGTCGGGGGCAGGAATATCTTCAATGCGCGCATGGAGACATTCTCCACCAAAATGCAACCTCAGACGGGTATCCAGTACTTCCGCCAGCCACTTGAACTCTCTCTCAAGGGCATCTGCATGCAATATCAGGCTTTTGTTTTCCATTCCACATCCAATCTTTTAGGCATCCAAGATAATTTGATTCTGGAAAAACCCCAGGGCATAAATTCAAGCAGTATATCGTATGCCCTGGATTTAACATGCAGCGACCACCGGTCCTCTTTTTCAATCAGACGCCCCTCCCGGACCAGGAAGGCACCCGACAGGTTGTCAATGGATGAATTCTCCATTCGCTTCCAGTTTTGCAAAACGCCCCTGAGAAGCGACTCTGACACATCAACTTCATTGTCGGTCATAATAATTCCGGGTGTCACAGGCATGTCAACCGGCAGACCACACAATATCTTGTTCAATACCAGCATATACTCAGGTGTCTCTGTTTGTCTTGTGGCAAGGTATTGCAACAAATGAACTGCTCTGTCAGCGCTCTCCTCATCGCGAAATTCCTTTCCCTCCATTAATCCCAGCACATCAAAGTACCTTGACAGATAGGGATGGAGTATAACCAACCCTGCATTAAATACATAAACAGCATCATCCACCCTGGCAGAGGCCTCTCTTACCAGCTCCAGTACAGGTTTCACAGAAGACTCCTTTCTGGAATATTTTTTCTGTATATACCTGAACAGCACACCCTGCCCGATGGTATTTTTACCCTTCAGCGCGCCTGACAGGTCAGACATGGTAACATGCTCATGAAGAACTATACGATTCAGGAACAGTTCGACGGTCTTTTCAAGCGATGGCACTGAATCTGTCCCTGCAGATATCCGAAAAAAAGCCTCATTAAAATGACCAATGAGGTGCTCCTGAAGAATCAGGTCGAAATAGTACACGGCCTCATCCCTTACAGACAGAAATTCATGCCATTTATCAGTGGCCAGGGCTTCCTGAATAATCTCGGCAATTTCCAGTGGAATATTTTTTATCACACGGGATACAACCCACTCGTCCCTGAGCAGTGTTTTTACCACTTGAAGTACAGGCTTTTCTGCCACCTTCAACAGCCAGGCAATCGTTCCGGATGCATCCGGCAAATCAGACCACCTGAGCGCCCCGGAAAACAGCTCCTGCACTGATCTCAACTCGCTGGCCACAAGTGCCAGATAGCTGTTATCAGAGAAAGCAGATTCATCAGGGGCATGTCCCGACCTTGATTCAATGGCCCCGGTCAACAGAACAAGCTCCGATTGAGTGACGACTCCGGATGCCCTCAGGGCATATTTCCGACCAGCCTGGCTCACCTGCGGGTGCTGTGTCAGAAAATGTGCCATTGCTGCCTGATCAACATGGTAGTGCTGTGAAAGCAGTACCAAAAGCTCCTCAAATATGAAGTAAGGATGTTTGACGAGATGTAGCTGAGGTAACAATACAGAAACCATGAAATCCCAGATTCTCACCACACTGATTTTTCTGCGCCCGGGCGGTGAGAATATCAACAAATCAACTGCCATCAGATCCAGATCCACCTGTGTACTTTCATAACGCGCTCTGATGATTTGCTCCAGCAGCATCCGGTTGTAATACTGCCGGAGGCGGTTGTTCAGATCTGTTTTGGCAGCAACAGTCTTCCAGTGCGCAGCCGTCCGTCCGGGACTCAGTCTCCAGAGTAGAATCAGCCTTTCTCCCAGTTGTTGGATATCAGGTGAGTGTACATCAAACAACCGACCATTTTCGAGGAAGTACCACAAATAATCATCCTCGGAAGGCCGGGCTGAATCCGGTAACGGTTGCCTCCCGATGAAGCCGGTCAGTTCCTGCAGCAGTTCTGCGTTGATTTCAAAAGTGCCAGATAACAGATACCGTAGCGTATCGTTTACAATCTTGCCGGTTAACTGCCCCGTATTCACCCTTAATACATCCTCTATTTTGCTCCATTCAGTGTCGGTCAGATTTGTGAGCCGGGCAACAAGACTTCGTCGTGCTCTTTCATTGAGTATCCCCGACAACTTGAGGAGCAATCCTGATCTTCTTTTGTACAGTTCATGTAAACGAAGCCTGGTATCTTTTGAGTTTTTAGCTGCAATTTGCAACATGATACCACTCAACTCTTCATCAGACAGTGGCAATACGCCGGGTGGATATCTACCCGAATCGAGGTAGTACCACATCAACGCTTCATGACTATATTGATCGGCGGGGGCATATTGATCAACCGGAGCATACTCAGGCAGTTGCCTCAAATATTCAACAATATCTGATTTTTCATCCAGCCTGCCCTGAAGTGTTGCCCTCAGTAAATCAGTCAGCAGGCGATTATCGTCGGGAACATCTGTCTTCAAGACCGGCAGCTGGACCAATTGCCTCCATTCGTTTTCGTCCAGATTCAGCAATGTAAAAACAAGTGTCTTCAGATTAGCAGGCGACAACAATCCCACAAGCCTGACAAATAATCCCGGACTGTGCGAATTTAAATCATTCAGTTGCCTGACAGTAGCCGCTCTGTTCGTCACGGATGACTCCAACAGTATAGTTGCCATCTGATTCAGAGGTATTGACCCGGCGAGTCTTTTTCCCTGATCCAGGTAATACCACAACTGATAGACAGGAGATATATCAGCAACCCTTGATGGTTGGCCTGCGTACTTCCTGTCGGTGAGCCGATCAATATCCGACTTGTTTTCAATTTCGCCTGACATTACCATTCTCAGCAAAGCATACAGCACCAGTTCGGCATCAGGTTTGTCAGGACCGCCTTCGTCCTTGAGATAACTGATGACTGAGGAAAGTTTTTCATCCGATATGTCCAGCAGACGGCCAATAATCGAACTGACGATTTCCGTTCCCGGACGATTTATCCTGAGTAAAAAAGCGGGGTTCCGACGATATAAATCCCTGAATCTGTACAGCGTGTCTTCCCTGTCATATTCAATAGCAGAAAATATCATGGAAACAAGCTCCTCCTCGGTCAGCTTGGCGGAGCCGGCCGGAAAACGACCGTGTTCAAGATAAAACCACATCACCATCTGCTGCGGCTCCCGGGTACTGACTGAAATTTCTGTCTTTGCACCTGACGAAGGGAGAAAATCATGGAGTATTGACAGCATGGATTCAGCATCTCCTATCTCACCGGCAAGCCACCACTTCAGTATCATCACATCGGGATTCCTGTAATCTGCAGTCATGACCTTTCCGGTCATATTGAACAAACGCTTTGCCTCTTTCCAGTCGGAAGGGCCAAGATTAAGCCAGACAGACAGCAGCGCCTGCAATCTGACTGAATCAAATATCCGGCTCATACGGAGAATAATTTCCGGAGTACGTATGTATATATGACGGAGCCGTTTTGCAACCCTTGCAGGATTATCTGAAGATGCCGCTCTGAGCACCGAATAAAACTGATCCGGGGAAAGGGCGCTGGTTCCTGAAGGATGGTGTCCATATTCCAGAAAGAACCATACCGAATACTCCGCGTCGTACCGATCCGGGAGAACCGGACTCTCCGGCTCCTCCAGACCGATATGAGCCGACATAAGGCTGACCAGCGTACTGATATCGGTGGCCGCTCCGGAAAGGAGAAAACCAAGGGCTGCAGTCTGAAAACGAACAGGGCTGTGAACAGCAACTGTACCAGAACGAATAATATCTTCCCAGACCACCCAATCGTTTAAAACTGCGCCAGCCACACTGGCCACCAGTTGCCTTAGCTGGTAAATATCAAGTATTTTGGATAAATGAACCAATAAAGCGGGGTGATACCGGAAAAGCTCCCGCAGACGCAGAACAGTTCCGGAATTATTCATCGCCAGCTGATTCAGTAGTATGGCCGCAAGTTGCTGACTGTTTACCGGGGATACCCCCGATGGATACCTGCCCTGTTCCAGAAAATACCACAGCACATACTCTTTTTCTGAGTCACTGTTTAGTTCAGCCAACCGGGATACCAGTTGCCCCGATTCGTACTCCAGTGCCAGTTTTAATGCATCAATCGATGTCACATTTCCGGAAAGAACCAGCCGCAACATGGCGGCGAGCATGTCTTCAGGCGAAATATTGCCTGCAGAGCGAAACCGTATCCGCTCTGCCTGCTTTACTGCAGCAAGTTCTGTACCGAGGACAGCGCTTATCAGGCGCCTGCGCGTATCTGTACCGGTTATTGCTGCAAGGCGAAGTACAACGGCATTTTCTTTCCTGAAAACAGCTATCAGACGCCGGATAACGTAGTTATTTCCCGATTGAAGCCATTGATCAACAAGCTGACTTCCTTCCCTCCTTGAAATTGGCTTGACGGTCACGGGATAACTTCCGAACTCAAGATATGACCAGAAATATTCATCCAATCGCCCTGATTCCGCAGTTTCCGGTGATGCAGCAAACAACTCCAGCTCCTGAATTAATCCTGACAGCAGCTCCTCACCTGAGATACTTCCACTTCTCATCACATACCTGAGACTGGCTGACAGAATATCTTCGGCTTTGAGTTTTACTTCACCAGCCATGTGTTCTTCCAATATCTGCCACGCTGCCAGATCCAGCCCCAGAATGCGTGCAATGAATCTGCGCTGTCCATCCAGTCGAAACAATGCGGCGAACCTTGCCATAAATCCGGGACGAGCGCTGTACATTTCCCGAAGTCGCCCAAGCATTAATTCCCTGCCTGATGTCAAAATATCATTTACATAGAGCCCCCGTTCAGAATTTGTCACCTGAAACAGCCCCTCGTCGAACCGACCGGACTCAAGCCACGTCCAGATGCGTGTTTCAGCAACGATACGCTGCTCCCCACCAGAAGCGTCAGAGATTCCCCCTGCTTCCAGTTCACGACGTATCTGACTGATAACAGTATTTTTATCCGTCCAGGTTTGAGTAATGATATTTTTAAGCAGCAGAAGCGGCACAAGATCGGCCCGGCCCCTGTCTGGCCCGTACTCGTCAAGCAAGTCATCCAGTTCTGACCATCTTTCCGGCAAGTGACCAATCAATTTTCCGACCAGTTTATACAAGCCTTCCTGATTCAGCAGTTGAAGCAACCTTTCCAGCGTAGCCCTGCTCCGGGAATAAGACTTCCTGATTTGATGGAGCAGCTTTTTCCCGTCAGTCGTGTCACTAATCAATATTTCCAGCGCATCAGTACCGGTAAAATCCTTCCAGCCTGCAGATA
>CAIYFY010000267.1 GCA_903925535.1 uncultured Bacteroidota bacterium
CCTATAGATATCAGGGTGTTAAAGAACCCAGTTTTGAGGGATGAATCAATAAACTTTGATATTCTATCTGTTGAATCTCAAAATATCACTTTTAAGTTACATGATATAAATGGGCGATTGTTTTGGTATAATAACAGCCGCATCAATGCATATTTACCTCAAAGGTTTACCATAAATTTTGAAAACAATAATCCTGGATTATTTCTTCTATCAGTAACTGATCAAAAAGGAAGAAGCTATGTACAAAAGATTTTAGTTTACTGATTGCATTGTAACCCACTGTTTATTCCGGAGTATCTGACCCCTTATTCCGGAGGTTTGACCCCTAGACGAAGTAAACGACCTGTTGGGTCACTGGTACAAAAGTTATAACTTTGACCGGCCCCATTCAAGTCTCAATTACAAAACCCCAGCAGCCTTTGAAAACCTAAACCGAATCTCTGCTTTAGAGTGGCACCGGTAAACGAGGGGTAGGACAGGAGGGCTGGATCAACATGCCCATCACCCTGCTATCCACCCTTCAATATTCCTCGTTTCGCTCGAGAAGTTCACGCCTACACAAGTGACGGGCTTGCCGCTTTCCCACGCACTGCGGTAGTACTTCTTCCGCTTAATCTGCTCCAGTGCCTCTCCGGCTGAGTGGTCGAGTTTGAACTCCAGGATATAAAAACGGGTGGGTGTTTCCACCATACTGTCCACCCGACCATCCGAGGTGCACACCTCGCTGTGCGCGCGCAGGCCCATGTACGTGAAGAGCAGGTGGATGGCAGCGTGGTAAAACCTTTCGGGGTGTTTATCCTGCAATTGATAGGGTATATTGGCAAATACCGTCTGCAATATCCGGAAAACCTGTTCCAGATCATCGGCGAAAAAAGCCTTCCTGAGACTGATTACCAGCGAGGCAGACCGCTCTGTATTCACCCCGACGAATCCTTCAATCAGGTTCTCCAGCATGGAATCGCGAACTTCCTTGTTCGGGTAGTCGAGTATCAGCAATCCGTCTTCGTCGCGCGACTGAATAGTCAAATAACCTGTTTGAAAAAGGATCGCCTCCACTTTCAGCCGATCCAGCTCGAATGTCTCAAATCCAGCCGGATTGAGGGGCGGAAAATGCAATTCGTAAATGCCTTCCTTGCGGAGCAGATTAATCAGAAAAGTGGGTGTACCCGTTGCAAACCAGAAATTCTGAAACTTCCCGGTATTAAAAAAATGATTAACAGACACCGGATTATACACCCTGTCGGCATCCTCTTCAAACCGGTAACCGTTGTACCAGACACGCAATTGCTCCAGCAAAGCCTCCCGGGTCAGCTTCATTTGCAGGGCAGTGGCAGTAATATTTTCATCGAAGTAATGCTCCAGTTCCTCCTGCGTGTAGCCCAGCATCGTGGCATAGCGGGGATGCATACTCAGATCCGTCAGGTTGTTCAGACCGGAAAAAATACCCGTCTTGCTGAACTTGCTCACACCGGTCAGGAAAACCAGCTCCAGGTGTTGGTCCATTTCCTTGAGTACACTATAGAATTCCTTGAGAAACTCGCGATTTTCAACGGATTTTTCAATATTCCTCCCCAGATAGTGAACAATCGGGGCATCGTATTCATCTATGAGCACCACCACCTTGCGGGGGCCGGAGAGCGCAATAATCAGCTCCCGCATCCGGTCGCGGGCCGATTTTGCCACCAGCTGAATCTGGTAGTTGCTTCCGATTTCCGTGATACGCTCGGACAGCGGCTCTTCCAGTCCGCGCTGCTCAAAGTTGATATCCTTGAATGACAGGCGTATCACCGGATGCTTCCGGCTCCAGTCCCACTTATCCTCGATCCAGAGTCCTTTGAACAGTTCACGACTGCCCTTGTACAGCTCGTTCAGGGTGGATACCGTTAATGACTTGCCGAACCGCCGAGGACGAGACAGGAAATACGCTCCCGGACGAGACACCATCCTGTACAGGTATGCCGTCTTGTCAATATAAAGAAAATCATTCTCAATGATTTTCCGGAAGTCCTGTAACCCTAACGGTAAGTTCTCTTCCATTTTGATGAATTCTCAACTACAAAGGTACGGGAATCTGATGAATTTGAACAGCGAACACGAAACAGCGAACGCTGAAGTAATACAGTATTTCGGATATCGGACTAATCGTTAGCAGAAATGAGATAGCAGTTAATCAAAAAATCTTCGGTTTTACCCGGTTTCCTTGTTAACCAGCCGGAAATATCCCGGGAACTGGTTGGTCTTTTCGATGATTTCGGTGTCGGGCATGATTTTCAGGCAGGTGCAGGCGTCGCCAGGTCTGCCGTGACTTTGTTTAACCGCAGAGTTTCGCGGAGGTAACCGCAGCATAGCGCCAGGTAACTTTCTCTGCGAAACTCTGCGGTTAAACAAACAGGGTGGGGCACTACGAGGCAATCATTTTGGGTCTGTCGAGGCCAGATTTACAGCAGTGATTTCAGGAAAAAATGAGGCCTCTTTCGGGCCGAAATCGGCGACCGGAATCAGCCCTGAAAACCTGACTCTCCGCAATCACATCTTGCCAAAAACATCTAAAAGCGTGTAAATCATTGATTTGAATGCTTTTTTAATTTAGTATAAAATTTCTTTTTTTATTCCTACCTGGTTTCTATGCTGGCATTTAAGTAAATGGATAAAAAATACTCTTGCATAAAGAGTAAATTATAAAATTATTTTTCCGGAACGGGCCTGGTTTTATATTTGCAGATTATAGTGTCTTTCGCCACTTTCGAGCACCAACATCATGAAAAGAAATCCAGTCATTTTTACATGCTTCATCATCTGTCTTTCCGCCTCTTTCTTCAGTCTCCCAAACCTGCTGGCACAGGCCCCTCCCGGTTATACCTACTGTGCCGGAGAAAATGGCACCTTCACCCTTCCGGCAAAGAGTCATCTTGCATACGGTGCCAACGGCAAGTATAAGTACTTGTTCAACCAGACGGGAACCGTTACGTTCAGCAACGATTTCTTTGGCGGAGATCCCATTTTCGGCGTACCGAAATCAGGTTATTACAAAATATCTGACGGAACGGAATCATCCGTTACGCTGGTAAACGCCATGCAGTCAATCAGAAACCACATTACCGGGGCGAATATCCTGACTGCTACTCAGCTGAACTCGATTGCGGCTACCATCCAGCAAAATATATTTCTTATTGCCAAAGACAGTTTTGTTGTTCAGGAAGCATTCTCCGTAGCAGATGCCTATGAAACGCTCAAGGGACCCATTTTCCTGAACGCAGCTACCACTGGCGGTTTTCCCAATGATTTTGGCGCACTCGATGGTTTTGAACTTGTCAGGGCTGTATTTCTGGTGCAACAGGGTATCATGGACTATGTCTATCTGCCCGAAGAAGTTGAAAAATACAAGGGAATGATTACTGGCCGATATTTCAAAACAGCCAACTATTTTCCCGGCCCGTGCCCTGAGCCTGTGGATCCGGCCGCTACCTACACTGCCATCATTAATGCCTCCATGCCCGCTGAATATGGTAAACGAACAGCCTTTTCTTCAACGCCTGCCAGAAGACCAACCGGATACTATCTCGCTCCGGGTAACCTCGGCAGGGTCAGGGTGCCCGAACATCTGGTAAACAAGGGATTTAAAATACTGGTAGGAGCCCATACGTTCGAACGCACCGGCAGTAATCCTACCAGACGATTCTTCCGCGTAACCAATACCTTCCCCATCAACGATACCATCACGGAAATACTGAATCCATTCGGCGGGGGTATTTATATCATAACACCCTATCTGGCAGATGAAGGTATTGTGGAAATTCAACTGACCAATGTAGTGCCGGCACCCTTTTTCTCGGCAAAAAATTCCGATCAGACAACGCTTCAGGAATGGCTCGATGTGCAAAGACACAACCCCGCACCCTGGGCTGACTTTGAATCAGACAAATACATGATGCAGGTACCCACCTCCTGGATTTACAATTATGCCGATCCGGTTACTCTCATGACCGACTGGGATCAACGCCTCGATGTGGTTTCCAGGCTGCTCGGATATCCTGCTCTTCGAAATAATACGATACTCTACCTCCAGATTGACGTTGATATCATGTTTGGAGGATACGGTATCGGTAATCCTCAGATCAATAATACCTACAACCCATATACCGTTGAAAATGGCAACAAGAACCACTGGATGCTGAAACCGGGTGCAGGTTTCTGGGAAACGGAATTTCACGAAATGGGACATGCTCAACTGTTCAGTAATTTCCCGGGTGAAACTGAAGCATCGGTTAATTTGCTGTCTGCCGCCATTTACAATCAACTCTACGGTATTGACATAGATGTGGCGCTGGGCAAATCTTTTGATAACCAGGCACACAGAACCAGGGATCAGGCTGCACTAAACTGGATGGTAACACCCAATTTTCGCGCCGGTAATCCCATGGATATTTCCAATACAACCAAAGACGAGGTACGGTACCAGCATCGCGGCTACGCAAAATATGTGGAGATAGCAGCCCTCTTCGGTTGGGAAGTACTGGATTCTTTCTATCGCCGGGAACAACTCGATCATATCGCTCAAACGCCATCCGATGGCCTGACCGGAGTTGACAGCCGTATTCTCAGGCTGTCCAGGGCAGCTGGTACTGATCTTCGCCCGCTTATCCACTTTTGGGGCGTGCAGCCCAAAAATCCCGCTGTGCTCGAATCGCGTATCCTCGCAGAAAATCTGCAGCCCTCCAAACTGATTTGTGACAGGCTGACGCACTACAAATCTATTATTCCGGCAGATAATGCGCAGTTTCTGGCGCATGCCTATGCTTTTTTCGCTGGCCCCATACCCTCCGGTGGAAATCCTGACTATGGGTCGGGATGGTATAATGTGTGGAAAAATCAGTATAACTCCAGTCACGGGGCCGCAGCCAATGTTGCCATGCAAAATATTATTGACCTGTATTTTCCTGAAGGATGCCCGCTCGAGCCTTCTCCTCCCGAGGTGACGGTTAACAATGCCGCCATCTGTCCCGGAGATTCTGTCACGCTCACGGCCTCCGGTGCAGCATTTTATCAATGGAGCACCGGTGCAACCGGAAACAGTATCACGGTCAGCCCCACGGAAACAACTACCTTATCTGTAATCGGCAAGTCGGCAGGTATTCTCTCTTTGCCTGCTACAGCCACGGTCACGGTTAATCCAATACCGGTTCTGACGGTTACGGACGCTGTTGTCTGCGCGGGTTCTCCGGCCACGCTGACGGTTAGTGGCGCGGATGAATATATATGGAGTGATGGCAGTAGTGGTTCATCGGTCACGGTTTCAGGTGAACAGTCCACGACACTGACGGTCACGGGCGTGAGCGGTGGTTGTGCCTCTGTCGCTGTGGAGGGAACGGTCACGGTTAATCCGTTACCAGTTCTGACGGTTACGGACGCTGTTGTGTGCGCGGGTTCACCGGCCACGCTGACGGTTATTGGTGCGGATGAATATATATGGAGTGATGGCAGTAGTGGTTCATCGGTCACTGTTTCAGGTGATCAGTCCACGACACTGACGGTCACGGGCGTGAGCGGTGGTTGTACCTCTGTCGCTGTGGAGGGTACGGTCACGGTTAATCCAATACCGGTTCTGACGGTTACGGA
>CAIYFY010000268.1 GCA_903925535.1 uncultured Bacteroidota bacterium
CAGGCCTGATCCTGCGGAATTTGCAGTAACTCCAGCTCCCACATGTGTCGGTTGCCCTCTTGCTCGTAACGCAGTATTTTGATGCCCTCCCCGGACTTGATCTGATCTGGTTGATCAACGCTTATCTCTACACGCAGCAAGGCCGACCTGGCCTTAACAGTTGTGTCATCCCATCCCGCCGGTGAAAAAGGGAAAGAAGTCTGGCCCTGTGGTGGCGACAAATGCGGATCTTTATATCCGGTAACATGATCAGCCTGTGGTATGTTGATAGAAAACGGGCTGTGCTCATATGATGTTGGTATTATTGCTCCGTACTGAAAAAAGTTGGGTATAGGGTGCGTATAGTATCGGGATACTTCACGTACCAGGCTTTCCGCGTTGAGGACTATGTTCGCTTCATTATCCAGTAATTTTCGGAGTGCTCCAGTGAAGATGCCATTCTCTTCGCCATCGTATGTAACCTGATGATCCTGGCAGGCAGCAAGTAGCGTTACTGAAGCGGTTACACCGGATCCTTTACGCCGGTACCGGTATTTTTCCTGTATCGGCCGGTAAACAGATTCCCTGATTTCATCATTGATCAGTGAGGCCGGAAGCGAGCGGTCTTTGGTATTCTTGGCAACGGCCAGCTCACGGCTACCGCGTTCGAGCAAGCTGCTAAAGTCGGGTGTGTCCAGAAACTTTGTAATAGTGCCTGAATGGCAACTGTCAGAGACGACCACAATGCGGGTACCTTTTCTGAAGGAGGTAAAACAATCGTACAACTCGTCGTCCAGCATTTGCCGGTCAAACAGACACCACGTTTGATCATAGGGCTCCCGGTCAAGGCCTGCCTGTTTCTGATTCTGTAGCTGCCCCCCGTGTCCGGCATACGTCAGGAGAAGGATATCGCCTGGTTCCATGCGTTGAGCAATTTCAGCAAGAGCATCTTTCACAGCAGCTGCCGTGGCTTCTGCGTCGTGTAGCTTTCTTGTGTTATAACCTGCACGACTGGCAAATGACTCCCAGAAAAGGGCATCCTTGATGGCTGCCTTTAGTGGCGACAGATCGTTGTAGTGCACAGAATCAGTTTCGTTCAAACCCAGATGAAGAGAATAGCCTTTTGACATAAGTGATATGGTTGAAAAACAAGTTCCAGGTAGTACGTTATCAGGATATTTATGATTTTTTCAGACTTTTCAGCATTTCGATGAGCTCGGGTTGTGGATGACAGTCTGACTTGTCGCTTCGGTATGAAACATGGGTCCATAGCCCCGGCTTGCCGCCAAGCGCTTTGTCAGAAATATCCCACATATCAGGATTGTAATCCAGCATAATCCCATCTTTTTCGTGATGGAATAGTAGTAGTTTTCTGAGGGCCTCAATTTCATCATCGGTATAACGCTCATACCATTTGAATCCCCGGAATCCATCTTGGTAGTAAATAGCCCTGCTTTTGGGTACTTCATACTTGCTACTCAAATTGCCTTTATGGGCAGGCCATGCATACAATTTGTTGTTTTTTTCAAAGAGCCAGCCCCAGTTGCACAACTCTACCTGAATGGCGCGAGAGTTGAGCTGTACATCGTGCAGTTCGGTCTTGTATATTTTGTTAACCA
>CAIYFY010000269.1 GCA_903925535.1 uncultured Bacteroidota bacterium
AACAATACTTGTCACATCATTGCCCCTTGTGATATACAGCATACCAAATATTATACAGAGCGTTGCGAATAGCAACCCGAGATAGTGCAAAATGCTGAGGAAGGGTTTGGATTTGTCGCTGTTTGACATAGCTATTGGATTTTTACAAGTTTAAAGTTGACACGATTGGCCGGAACGATTTTGTTTTGTGCTACACAATCTGCGTACCCATTGGCATCACTCTTACAGGTATATTCGTATGGATGATACCCCCTGCCAAGCGCCTCATTTGAGGCAGGTTCATTTTGATTGAATTCAAGAGAGGACGGTGTAAGAGAAATGGACAAATTGGCTACGAACTGTGCCTGGTTAATTTCAACAACAGTCAATTTGCCACCACTACCCGGGTAAATATCAAAATAAAGGGTGAGGGGGTCACCAGACAAGCTACTTAATTGGGTTGTGCTCCTCCATCTGCCAATTACGCTTTTGATATCGCCGCCGACAGGCATCTTCATCGTATCCTGACCAAATTCCATGTTGGGGCACATCCCTTTCAGTCGTTCAATTTCACGATTCAGACTGTCAATTTTCCAGTACACATCGGAACAGGCTTCTCCTCCTGAACCATCGGTAGTACCCGAGAGCGCTTTGTCGAGTTGAATAAGATTTCCAACTCGGAAGGGAGACTGTGTTTGAACAGGTTTGCCTGTACGTTGCAAAAGTTGTATCAACTCCCGGTTTGAAATGTCCGGTTTGAGACTTTTAATGAGCGCGACTCCACCCGAAACGACAGGCGCTGCCATACTTGTGCCATCCAGATATTTAAAGTTACCTCCCGGAACAGTACTGAATATATTCACACCGGGGGCGCTGATGGTGGAGCCGGAGCCGAAATTACTGAAGGATGCCTTTTGCAATTGCTGGTCAACTGCCGAAACTTTGATAGTTACCGGGCTTCTTTGCATGGGGTCAATACCGATAAGTGCATTTTCGTTACCCGCAGCAATGACTACAGTAATATTTCTTTCATCGGCCTCCTGGAACAGCCGTTTCCAGAAAGCAGCTTCATCTCTGAAGTTATTGGCGGCAATGTCCTGTTGAACATTGACCGGAATATTTTTGACAACATCCGTGAATACTGCCCCGATCGAGAGATTGATTACATGGGCTCCCTGATGAATGGCATAAAGCACACCATCAATAACTGCACTGCTGGTAATCAGTCCATTATCGTCAGTAACCCTGATGGGCATTATGCTTGATTGTGGAGCGAGACCGGCCACGCCCACACCGTTGTCGTTCATGGCGGCAGCAATTCCCGCAACGTGAGTACCGTGCATGCTTCCCTCTGCGTTCGGGGAAGAGACATCAATCGTTCTGGAACACACATTCCAGGGTTTGTAAATCTTCCCCTTTAATTCTGGATGGGCGAGATCAAAACCACTATCCAGCACAGCGATTACCACATTCTTACTGCCGAGCGAACTGTCCCAGGCTCCCGGAGCGCCAACCGCATCCAGATACCATTTACTTGCCGGATCCTGGAAACCGGGGTCAGATGGAATTTTCCATGTCTGGAACAGGGATTCCGTCCATACCAACATTTCGAATGCCGGTAATTTTGCCGGAATTTCAGTCAAGAGAGACTCTCTGGAGTTTTCGGGTACTGTTATCTGCAGCCTGTATATCAGGGTGTCATAGTATATTATCTGGTATTCATCTGATGGGTACGCCTGTTTGAAAGCCGAAGCAAAGGCTGGAATATCCTTGTTGGAGCCTACCAATGCTATATTCAGGCGGTTTGCCACAATCGTCCTTATGCTGTCAGGATCAGCGACAATCTTGTCAGGGTCAACGGGTACTACCACACCGGGGTATTCAGGCAACAGCGGTGCAGAGCCGATTCTTCCGCAACCATGGCAGTGTTTAAACAGCCAGGCGAACAACAAAACCAGCAAAAGCAAGAGCAGAGCCCACAATAGCCAGCGGAGACACCCCCAATTCCACGACCACCTCCTTTTTCGGGGAGGCACTTCCGGAGGAGGAGGTTCAACAGGAGGCGGAGCCACATATTCCGGCTGATAATATGGTGTTTCAACCGGAGCAGGCTGAGTAAAAGGCGGTTCAACCGGGATACTTACTGGTTCGGCGATCGGTTCTGGTACCGGTGCAGAACCCCTGTCTATTCCAGTGGAGTATGTGCTGTCTTTGTTAACGTCTGCATGATTGAATCCCCATCCCGTCAGAACGATCTGACCATTGTCCACAAAAACATGGCTTTCATCAGGATAAACAAAGGCAAGTTTAAGCAGCTGTGCCCAGTCACGGTCTTCTTTTATATCCGATTTTTCCAGGAGTTGATAATGCCTCCTTATCATGTCCAGCCTTCCGTTCAGCAACTCAAGGCAAGCATTTTTTTCGGGGTCTCCCAAACTGGATAGCTGAACAGCATTATTACCGGCCCTGTCACTGATCCAGGCTATGTCGGTTGAATCGCCAGAAGTGGCAGGCTGGGCAAGCATTGCAGCGAACTGATCACCCAGTTTATTCCTCAGGTATGACTGTATCTTGAAATAATTGCCATGAACAGGCCTGTTGAGCCAAAGCAGGGGCTTGT
>CAIYFY010000270.1 GCA_903925535.1 uncultured Bacteroidota bacterium
AGCTGGCAGCATCAGGTGTCAGGATGACCCATTTCTATTCCGCTCAACCAGTCTGTTCAGCTGCCAGGGCCGCTCTCTTAACTGGCTGTTATCCGAACAGAATCGGTATTCATCAGGCACTGATGCCCGGTTCAGGGAAAGGGCTGAACCCCTCTGAAATTACTATTCCCGATATGCTGAGGGAAAAAGGGTACCGAACTGCTATTTTCGGAAAGTGGCATCTTGGTGATGCCCCTGAGTGCATGCCGCTCAAACAGGGGTTCGATGAGTTCCGCGGTATCCCGTATTCCAATGATATGTGGCCCCGTCACCCGCAGCAGGGTACCGTGTTCAACTTTAAACCACTGCCCTTCTTTCGCAATGAACGTTTGGTCAAATATTTGAAAGATCAGTCGGGTATTACCAGAGATATTACAAAAAATGCCGTCAGATTCATCCGAAAAAACAGGAATTATCCCTTTTTCCTGTATATTGCTCACCCTATGCCTCATGTTCCGCTCGCGGTATCCGGCAAGTTCAGGGGCAAGTCGGGGAGTGGACTTTTCGGGGATGTCATTACGGAGCTTGACTGGTCGGTTGGAGAAGTTACCCGGACGCTGGACAAGTACAACCTGAGACATAACACGCTTGTCATTTTTACTTCCGACAACGGCCCCTGGCTCGCTTATGGCAATCACGCGGGTAGTGCGGGGGTGTTTCGGGAGGGTAAAGGAACCGTATGGGAGGGTGGTGTGAGAGAGCCCTTCATCGCTAGTTTACCCGGGGTCATTCCTGCCGGAACAAAAGTGGAAGTTCCGGCCATGACTATTGATTTGCTTCCGTCCATCGCTTCGCTCACAGGCGCACTCTTGCCTGAGCAAACCATTGACGGAGTTAATATTTTGCCTGTTTTGAAGGGCGACACGCTGTACGATCCTCACGATGCATTGTTTTTCTACTATAACATCAATGAGTTGCAGGCTGTACAGAGCGGTTCATGGAAACTTTATTTCCCGCACACCTACCGTTCACTAAAGCATGGATATGCGGGGAAAGATGGTATGCCTGGCGAGTACACGCAAATCAAAGTGGTATCTCCAGCGCTTTATAACCTGGCAGATGACCCTTCCGAAACAACTGATCTTGCAGGCAAATACCCTGAAATTGTAGAAAAGCTGGGCATTAAGGCGGATAAAATGCGTGAAGAGCTCGGAGATTCACTCAGAGATGTGGAGGGTCGGTCCAACAGACAGCCCTGGATCAGAAAGGACTAGTCCTCATCTTTGTCTGCCCTCAGCCAGGCAGCCCTTCTTGGCGCCGGCATCTCGCTGTCCAGTCCCTTCAGTGCTTTCCAGAGCACCTCGTTGAACTCCCTGTCGGGCACGGCATCCACTTCTGCCAGATTCCAGGTTTCGGAAATACGGCTGAGCGGTTCCACCCAGGCATTTCGTTCATCAATTGAAACCCCGGGTTCAATAGCTTTTACAGGGGTAAAATCAGGTTTGTCGGTGAAACAGCGCCACATGGGGGTGGCTGCAGCATCGTACTGGCTCATGGGTGGCAGTCCAAGTATCAGCTCCATCGTACGCAGCATGGAGGTGGTGGAATACATCGTATGATCCACATACCGGCGCTTCACGTAAGGACTGACCACAAACGCGATACTGCGGTGCGCATCCACATGGTCTGCGCCGTTCTGGGCGTCATCTTCCAGAATGAATACAGCGCTCTCTTTCCATATTTTTGAATTGGACAGGTGTTCGAGGAAACGACCTACTGCCAGGTCGTTGTCGGCCACCGATGCATACGGGGAGTAGGCTCCTTTTGCCATGCCGGAGGTATGATCATTTCCAAAACGTATTGTGTTGAATCGTGGCACCTGATTGATCTGAAGCAGACTGTCGAAATCGCGCTGCCAGTCTCTCTCCCTCGCTATATCCTGATAATTCATATCCCAGGAGGAGTAATTTGGACAGAAGTGGCCTTCAATGGTCTCGTAATTGGCCTTGTTATCATCGGCGAACTCGCCGTATGTCCGGTATGAAACTCCCGCACGCTTGCAGTTGTCCCATATAAAGCCGCCTTTCGGGAAAGCAACCTTGCGGGTGCCTTCAAAGTCGTAGTTACCCCCGCGGCCTCCATAACTGGTGGGCCATGTTTTTTCCACAAAATCGTTGGCATAAGCTGCCGTACTCCAGTTGTGCCCGTCGGCGCTTACTTCAGCGTCCACATAAAAATTGTCGAGCAGCACATATTCCCTGGCCAGCCAGTGCTGGTTGGGCGTAACTTTTTCGGGAAACAGACACAGATCCGGATCTCCATTTCCCCCCATTTCGGCAGGCAAATCGCCCAAAACCTGATCGTAAGTCCGGTTTTCCTTGATGATATAAAATACATACCTGATGG
>CAIYFY010000271.1 GCA_903925535.1 uncultured Bacteroidota bacterium
TGGAGTACAACTCCTTCACCTGAATCCAGCGTTTCACATGGGGCGCTACCAGAACCATACCTGATGTAATAATCCAGTCTGCCACCCAGCGAGACATTCAAATCGCCTGTTGATACCCAGCGATAACTGTTGCCATCAACCGTAGAACCCCACCAGTAAGCAGAGTTATCCGGCGAATTATTTGAGCAGGCACTAGTTATGAAATTTGTACTCGACCACCCCGAAGGTAAAGAGCCACTGTTGAAGTTGGCCGTGGTAGCTAACGACAATGAAGGATTCACCGTCCCCGAAAATGAAACCGACGGGCTGGTACAGGAGGTAGAGCTTACACTCCCGGGCGTTGCCGAGAATGAAACACCCTGTGAGAAACCAGTCACCTGTTGCAGCAACATCAGAAGCAAGGCAAATGCCGCAGCCCTTGCACTTCCGTTGTTTATAGTCAGCTGGCTGATACCAGCCGGAGTGATCCGGTTTTCAGTCTGCAATGTAACTTGTACCCGTTGGTTCATGTTTGCACTAAAATTTGATGAAAAAATCAGCCTTGGGAGCTGTGGGAGGAGGGGACTATGTAAAACAGAACAGCCCTCCGTGAAAACACCGGAAGGCATTACTTTATTTTTAGAAAAACGCTGGAGGAGCATCGCTCTGAGAGGACGCATGTTTCCGGAAATATAACTCGGGTTGACGATATGGGAATCGCCTTCCCTCCGGCTGAGTGAAGGGTAATAGTTGCTCATTGATTAGCGGTTAAATTAAGTTGACCGCACCTGTTAACAGACAGACACGATAGCAAACATAACTCTATACGGGAAAGGGGGGATTACAAGAGAGAGAAACGCACTGAGAAGTACGTGGGCAGTCTGATGACTTTCGGATTAAAACGAATTTTAGACAAAAATTATGCCACAAACTGGCATTTGTTAAAAATCTGTAAAAAACTTTTCCCTATCATTGCAGGGCTGTATCCGTACTGATTGGCAGGCTTCACCGGACGCTGTTTAAGTACGGTTAAATCGCCATCAAACAGAAAACTGACCGCAAAGTTACACAATTGCATCAATACACATGTCTGCCCGACAAATTAGAAAAATCAGAAAACACGGTCTTCCGCCCGAATCGCTCATTTACACCGGCCGGCGCTCAAAGGCGCCGGTTCAACTGCACACCGTTTTTTACAGCGAATCCGGATTTTCCGAATTCCGTGAACTGCAGCCCCCCCGCCCCGGATCGGTACTCTGGCTCGATATCAGAAACCTGAGCGACACGGAAACGATCGCAAAAGCAGGTACCGTTTTCCAGATCCACCCGCTCGCGCTCGAAGACGTGCTCAACACAAGACAGCGGGCCAAACTGGAGGAGTTTGACAACGGACTGTTCTTTATCGTTCCACATCTCTCTCTCAATAAAGAAACCATGGAACTGGTATCGGAACAAATTGCCATATTTTCCGGCAACGGATTCGTGGTCTCTTTCCAGGAAAACCCCGACGACACTTTCGATGTACTCAGAAAACGCATCGCCGAAAATGTGGGCCGAATCAGGAAAAAAAGCTCTGACTATCTCACCTACTCTATCCTGGATACGATCGTGGACGGTTACTATGAGGTGCTCGACCAGCTCGAAAACGAAATGCTCGATCTCGAGGAAAAGTTGCACACCACAGGTGCCCATACCCACGAAAAAGCGCGTATATTCCAGTTGAAAAGACTGGTGAACAGTTTCAAACACCGGGTGCTGCCGCTCCGGGAAGCGGTGGGTAAATTCTACCGGTCCGATGGCACTTTTGTGGAGGAAAGTAACCGCCTCTATATCAGGGATCTGGTGGACCATGTTGCCCAGGTACTCGACAATCTGGACAGCGAACGGGATATGCTGTCCAATATGGAGGCCTACTACCAGGCCGAAGCTGCCAACAAGCTCAATAATGTCATGCGGCTGCTCACCGTCATCAGTACTATATTCATACCACTGTCTTTTATTGCAGGCATTTATGGTATGAATTTTGAAAATATGCCCGAACTTCGCACCCGGAATGGCTACTTCATTCTGCTCGGTGTAATGGCCTCCCTCATGCTCTCCATGCTGGCCATCTTCAAAGCCCGAAAATGGATTTAACCACATCACCTTTCATCACACACCTCTTTTCCAGATATGATTGATATCAAAGAATTCCTGAATACACTCCCGGCCAAAGTCCGCCCTGAAACTGTGGAAGGACTCAGTTCTGTTTTCCACTTCGATATCGCCGGAGCCGGCCAGTTCACTGTTGCTCTCAACGACGGCAAACTCGAAGTGAATGAGGGATTGAACGGCGAAGCAAACTGCAAGGTGACTGCCTCCGCGGAAACTCTCCAGAAACTGCTGTCAAAAGACCTGAACCCCATGATGGCCATGATGACCGGCAAGCTCAAAATCAGCAATCCGGGTGAAATGATGAAGTACGCCAAAATTTTCGGACTGATGTAATCAGTTGCTGGCACAGGCAATCAATTTTTCGATTAAATCATCTGACTGCTTTTCTAAATTCAGTTACATCTCGCTTCTGCTGAAGATGAACATACACGCTGTGCTCTTCCGTTCTCTGGTTGTCGTATTTCTGGTCTTTCAGACCCGGTCAGCAATGGCCCAGACTGACTACACAAAAATAATACGGGATGTGGCCAAAGACCTGCCTGCAGGTGCTGAAAAGGCTGATTCCACGGCCCGTGCTCTGCTCAGGGAGTTTGAACGGGATCCTTTGGTAAACGACTCGGTGATTGCAAAGACCTGTTTTCTGCTCGCACAGGCAAACCTGTATATGGGCAAGCGAAATATTGCCCTGAACTATTACCAGAAAGTACTGCAATCACCCCATACTGCCAGTTCGCCCGCACTCGCCGATGCCTGCTGGAATAATATGGCTACTATTTACGACCGCCAGTTCAGATATAGTGAGGCTGCCGAGGCTTATCAAAAATCCCTCAAAATTGCTGAACAACTGGGCGATTCTGTAGAAATCGTGAATACCTGGATCAATCTTGGCCTCCTCAACCAGCAAATGGGTAACAGGGACAAGGCCATTGATATTTACTACAAATCGTACAGCTACAAGGTCAGACAGCGCGATACATCCGGCATGGCCGATGTGCTGATTAATCTGGCCAATGCGTACTATCCATCGAATGTAGCCAAAGCCGAACAACTCCTGAATGAAGCACTGGCACTCAGCAGGCGGATAAACAATACTTACGGCATTGTAACCACCAGAATCAATCAGGCCACGCTTGAATCGGATCGCGGAAACTTCAGGAAATCGAACGAAATTCTGCAGGAGGTAGTTGCACTGAGTAGCGGAAGCGAAATGCAGGAGTCCCTCGGAATAGCGTACCGCATCATGGCCGATAATGAAATTGATGCAAATGGCAATCTGGATCTTGGCGCCGAATACCTGAAAAATGCCCGCAGACTTGCTGAAGAAACAGAAAGAACCGATCTGGCCAGACTGGTGAAAGAGGTGGAGATCAAACTGGGTGTACGAACGGGTAACTACAACACGTTCCTGCAATCTCTCAAAGATTACATAAAGTTCAATGATGACTACTCGCAGGAAAATGCCAGAATCATCAACAGCGAGTTTCAGGCTATCCACGAAGTGAAAAATTTCGCTGATCTGAACCAGAAACTGGGTCAGGATGTGTCCAAAAGAAACAGACAGCTGCTCTTTTCTCTGCTGGCACTGCTGGGTGCCATGATCGCTGTGGGTATTATTGCTATTCAGTACTACCGGCTCCGGCAGGCTTCGAAAACGATGTATTGGATGAATGTTGAAATTGCCAACAGCATACCGCTGGCAGCCACCCGCAATAATGTATCATCTGTAAGTCTGAATGATGATACAGGCGACGAGACCGATGTACCCCTCGTCAACCTGTATAATATTCTGGTAAGCCGTATTGAAAATGAAAAACTGTATCTCGACCCGAACCTCACGCTGGGCGATCTCTGCCTGAAAATAAACAGGAAACAGCGCTATGTATCTCAGGCCATCAGCGAAGTAGGCAAAACCAGCTTCTCCAGTCTGATAAACAGCTTCAGGGTCAATGAAGCGCGCCGACTCCTTACCTCCGGCGATGGATTTTCCGTTAACGAGATTATTGAAAAAACCGGCTTCGGCAGCAGACCCGCCTTCCACCGAAATTTCAAGGCCGCTACCGGTTTTACTCCTTCCGAGTATCAACATTGGGCAAAAAACTTACCCCCGAATGAGCCTGAAATATGAAATTAATCACTTTTTGCAGATTTTGATACACATTGCTGAATGTGATACACCTATTTTTTGTCAATTTTCCGGTGTATGCTGACATTTGTGACATCAGAGGCAAGGCAGTTTCTACTCCCCCAAAATAGAAAATCTGTCTCTTCGCCAAACACGCTCATCATAATACATTTAATCGAGCTCCACTCTGTAATCCATTTAATCACTGAGTACGCTTCATGCTCATCACCGGTTATTCTGGTGTGCACCGGCCACCGTATTGTCTCTTGTCGTGAGTCTCGCTACAGCTCGGCGAGGCTCACGCTTTTTTGAGCCATCAAGTATCCAGTAAAGCTTCACTCGGAGCTTGATCAGAATTCTCGTAACCAGAAATACATTTCATCCGGACTCCCCGGAGGCGCCTGTCAGAGGTACTTCCCCATGAGCCTGGTTATAATCAGCAACTACGCTTCTGTCTTTCCACCGGCCCGCAAGTTGGCCGGTGACTGCACCGACTTGTATGAGTCTCATCCCGAAAAGATGAGGCTCATATCTTTTCAACGGATCTCACAAACTCGTAAATAAAACCATCCGGTAATACAGAAAGCAAGACGAATTACCCGGTAACGGATAATTCATAACTTAACACGCTTTATGATGCTTACATCCAGACTCGTTTTCACCCTCTTTATGGCCTGTACGGCGTTTCATGTATCGGCTCAAACCGAATACCACCAAAAAATCAGGGAGACGGCCAAACTGCTGCCAAGCCGGGTAACAGAAGCGGACTCCATTTGTCGCCAACTGCTTAACGAGATTGTCAGTAAGTATCCGGAAAATGACTCGCTGTTCATCAAAATCTTCTTTCTGCTGGGTCAAACTCAGTTGTATCAGGGAAGGCTCAATCTGGCACTCGACAATTACAACAGATCGCTGCAGGCGAACAGGAACAAGTTAATACCAGGCTTGTACAGCGACTGCCTGACCAATTCAGCAATAATATTTGAAAAGCAGTTCAGATTCACCGAGGCCACTGAAGCCTACCAGAAAGCACTGGTTATTGTAGAAAAACTTCAGGATTCAGCGGGAATAAATGATGTATGGATCAATCTGGGCGTTCTGAATCATCGCATTTCGGCCAACGACAAGGCAATTGAAATACTGAACCAGACGTACCAGTTCTGTCAGCATCACCGGGATACTACAGGAATGGGTATCAACTTGCAAAATATTGCCAATATTTACTATCCGGATGACGTGCCGAAGGCAAAAACATATTACGAAAAGGCGCTTCAGTTATTCAAGGCAAAGAAAAACTATTACAATATAGCGATCACCCTGTCCAATCTGAGTACACTGGAAATGGACAGAAAAAACTACACCCAGGCCATGCTCTATCTAAATGAAAATATCAGCCTGTGCCAAAAGCATGAAATCAATGAAACGCTCTCTATTTCGTACAGACTACTGGCACAGTGCGAAATAGAAGCCAATAACAATTTGCCGGCAGCCCGTCAACTCCTGGATAAGGCCAGAAGCGTTGCATCGGGAACGGGACGCACCGACCTGATCAGGGATATCGGGAAGGTGGAACTTATGTTGCGAATGAAAATGGGAGATTACGCCGGGTTCAAGGCAGTCATGAAGGAACTGGATCAACTGAATGAAAAATCGGAAAAGGAAAATGCCCGTATCATCAACAGCGAATTTCAGACTATCTATGAAGTAAAAAAACTCTCCGATCAGCGGGATCAACTCCGCGATGGCATCGAACAAAAAAACCGGCAGCTTTTGCTGTCGTTGCTCGCACTACTCGGTGCAGGCCTGGCAATAGCTGTCATTACAAGGCAATACCTACGGATCAGACAGGCCATGAAAACCATGTACCGCATGAATGTCGAAATGGCTAACAGCGCTCCCGTCGCCATCCACAATATACCCGGCTCCGGAATCGAGTATGAAGACTCCCCTGAAACCGAAGACGAAGAAAAAATTCCGATCAATAACCTGTACAATGCTATTCTGTTGCGCATCGAAAAGGACAAACTCTACCTGAGTCCGACTTTTTCACTGCAGGATTTGTCTGAAAACATGAACAGGAGCCAGCGCTATATCTCCCGGGCTATCAGTGAAGCAGGGAAAACCAGCTTCTCCAGCCTGATCAACAATTTCAGAATCAACGAAGCCCGCAGGCTGCTCGCAGCCGATCAGAATATAAACATGAACGAAATAGCTGAAAAAACAGGTTTCGGAAGCCGTATGTCTTTTCACCGCAACTTCAAATCGGCCACCGGCTTCACTCCCGCTGAATACCAGAACTGGTCCAAAAACCAGTCCGAAGTGGAGATTTAAAAA
>CAIYFY010000272.1 GCA_903925535.1 uncultured Bacteroidota bacterium
CCCGTAGCCCGGAATTGCGACAAGTCCAGATATGACAAACCGCCTCTGCAAGTTGTTGCGGAAAATATCCCTGACATTGTGGCTAAGCCTCGGTGTACTCAGTGTCCGTGATGTTTTTGCCCAGCCAGGTTTCTTCACTTTCATGTACAACGGCCCCGATACGGTGGCCGTAGGACCGGAGTGTACACTTTCCCTGGAAAGCGCCATCAATCCGGAACCCGTGGTTACCACCACTAACGGAACGGTAACTGTCTCTGCCTTCAATCCTGTACTGTCGGGCTTCCCCATTACCCAGACCTTTGGCGCCGGGGAAACAGCACATATATACTGGCATGTAGAGAACAGTGCCGGACAGCAGCACGATTTCGAGTTTTTTATCTCCTTCGCCGACAGAACTGCCCCTGTTTTCGACCTCACTGGTATCCCCGACACACTGTATCTGCCTTCCGTGGTGCAGGTGCCGCCTGTACCCAATATACCTGTATCCGATAACTGCAATTTAAGAGCACTCCAGTTTTCCGAAAGCCCCCGGCCCGATACCTGTCTAGCGGGCACGTTCACGCGCACGTGGATGATTTCCGACTCGGCAGGCAATAAAACCACTTTCAGACAGCATATTGTCATTGCTGCTGATGTTACTCCGCCAACTATCACCTTCCCCCCGCAAAATGGTACTGCCCGTTGCGAACAGCTTTCAACGGCCTATCCGGCCTGGAGAGCTGCGCAAATAGCAGCTTTTGCCGTCCAGGATCCTTCGGGAATAAAATCTGTCACCAATAACGCACCGCTTTCTTTCCCTCCGGGTTGTACGGTGCCGCTTACGGTTGTATTCCGCGCTACCGATAACTGCGATCTGAGTATCAGTACCACGGCTGTATTCACTACCAGCGATACAAAGCCGCCTGTGATTATGGCACCGCCCCGCGATTCCGCAGTATATTGCAACGCCAGTGGCGATCACCTGACCAAACTCTCAAACTGGATCAGAAATCGAGCCTACATGCAGGTGATAGATTCCTGCTCGGCTCCGCTGACCTACACCATGAAGATCAATGGCAATACCGTTGACTCAGCCGCGGTAATAGCTGCTTTCAATGCCTCTTTTGGAAATACCTGCGCAACCCGCCAGGTAGGAAATCAGTCAGTGAACAAAGTCACTGCATTTGTCAGTGTGGACTACTTTGTCGCAGACGCCTGTGGCAATCAGGTTTTTGCCGGAAATGCCGATTTTGCAGCGGTGGATACACTCGCACCAACGCTCTCCGGCTCCGATTTCAATGAACAGTGTGGCGGTGGAAATGACCAGGTTAACCTGCAACTCTGGATCAACATCAAGGGCAATGCTGCTATTTCAGACAATTGCTCTACAGCAGCCTGGACCAACTTTACTTATACCACATCCGACGGGCAGTCAGGTTCCGGTAATTTTAACAGCGGTCCGTATCCATCCGTGGCTCCAAATGTGTGCAACTGGTTTACAGATGTGACATTCAACGCTGCCGATGAGTGCGGCAACACGGGCAAGATCAAACTGCGGTTCAATATTATTGACACGCAGGCGCCTGTTATCTCCGGTCTCGCTCCCAAAATCACGGTATATTGTCCAAATCCGCTGCCCACTGTACCCGCTGCCACTATCACTGATAACTGTGATAGTGCTCCGGCCATATCGTTCACGCGGGTGTATCAGGACAGCCTCTGTGCAGGTACCTATACAGTGATGGTAACCTGGATGGCAACTGATGACTGCGGAAATACTGCCACGGTACTGCAGGAGATTGCTGTGCGGGATACGACCAGACCTGTATTCACGCTGGTGCCAGGGCCCTACACTGCGCAGTGCGACACCTTCGAACTACCCCCTGCTGCGGTGTCTGGAACGGACATTCTGGCAACAGATGTCTGTAGTCCGGTGACAGGTATTACGACGACTGTCACTTCTTTCAGAGATCCGGATCCCGCTGTTTGCGGGCACTATACCTATAATATATTGCGTGTATTTACAGCTTCGGATCAGTGTGGCAACAGCAGTACTGCCACACAGCTCATCTCGGTGGTAGATACCAAACCACCCGTACCGGCCGGATTGCTGGATACGACGGCACTTTGCAGCAATCTTGTTCCCTTCCCGCTCCCCGCTCCCGGCGCTGTTGATGCCTGCTCCGGACTCACTTTCCCGCCGGTTTCTCTGGGGACGACCAACTTGCCCGCCACTTGTCCGGGAAACTACACCATTGAAGTGCGCTGGAGAGCTCAGGATATATGTCAGAACCAGACCCAGTTTGTGCAACTGGTTCATGTGATTGACACGGTCCCGCCATTGCTCACCAATATTCCCGGGGATGTTACAGTTGAATGTAACCATATCCCGCCGCCTCCGAATACGGCCACCTTCAACGGAGCGGATCTTTGCAGTCCCGCGGTGAATGTCGCCCTGACTGAAACCGAGATCCGCGACAGCGATCCCGGAACCTGCGATCACTGGACCAACTGGACACTGAAGCGAGAGTGGACAGCCACCGACGGCTGCGGCAATGGCCGTACTTATACACAACTGATTCATATCAGAGATACAGATGCGCCGGCGATCACCTTGCCGGCCACGCAGACTCTCGGGAATGAACAGGGGCTGTGCGGAAGGAATATTGCCATTCCGGCGCCGCTCTCGGTGCTCGACGATTGTACCGGACTGATGAGTTCTGTTGTGCTCAGAGACACACAACTGGTTACACCCCTGCTCAATGCCGGTCCGCCCGATGCGGTTGTTGATACTGTTGTGATTGATTTTATAACCCCCAATATTCCACCTGCGGCACCTGCAGTCAGCTCAGTGGCCCTGTCTGTTTTTCTGGACAGAATGGATGCCGATCTGCCTACTGAACATTTCAGAATATACGGGGAGAACGGTGTGCTGCTCGGAAAAACATCTCCTACTCCCGGCCAGTGCAGTGTATCTCCGGGTGTCACCGTGCTGTCCATCACAGCAAATCAGTTCAATCAGTGGGCTGCGGACGGTGTCTTGCGCATTACACTTGCTCCCAATGGCACGGGTAATCAGGCAATCAACCCCGTCTGTGCGGGCGCCCGCGTGCGCACGCAGGTGTCCTATTCCTATTCAACGCCTCAGTTGCCGGTCAGTCTGGACTATTCTGTTGACGGAGGGAGCGTACAGATATTCCCTCCGGCAGGTACAACATACCTCGGAACCGGTTCACATACGATAGTTTACGGAGCTACTGACTGTGCCGGTAACAGAAGTACTGCTTCACTGCAGGTCATTATAAATGATACAGAACCTCCGGTAATTACACCGCCTGCATTACAGACGGTATTTGTGGATACGTCCTGTGAGGTAACCTTCAGATTGCCGTTTCCCGGAATCGAGGAGAACTGCCTGATGCCGGGCGATATTACAGAGAGCACTGCCTTCCTCCCGCTCCATTTTGACGAGCAGCCCGATGCAGGGGTCATTCCGGATGAAGAGACACTTTCTTTCTCCGGCCTGGTACCCAATGCTGAAGGTCAGGGTGTACTCACCATTCTTTTCAGGGGCGACAATGCCAATCCGCGGGAGTATTTCAATATATTCAGTGGTACTACCTGGCTTGGCCGCACATCCCTGAGTCAGCCGTCAGGCAGCTGCAGCGATACGGTTGTCAGCACCATAACCCTTACAGACGCCCAGATCAACGCCATCACACAGAGCGGATCAACAACTTTCCGTGCGGTACCGAACACAGATCCCGGCTCTCCTTTTGACTTCGACTTCATCAATCCGTGTGCTCCACCCGGATCGGACAGAACTGATGGTCTCAGTTTCATACAGGCATCCCTGGCTTACCATTTTGCGACCGTCAACTATACCGTAACCAATAATGCCGGAAATACTGTTGTCGCCACAGGAACGCTGTTCGGGAATCAGACGTCAGTTACACTTTCTCCGGGAAACTACACCATACAGTACTCCACCACCGATGCTGCCGGTCTGACCGGAACAGCATCCTGGCAACTGACAGTCAGAGACACCATCAGGCCGGTTGCTGCATGCAAGCCGTCCGTATTTGTGAGTGTCAATCCGTCCGGCGTTAACAACTTCATACTGCAACCGTCGGCAGTAAATAATGGAAGCACTGATAACTGCACTTCCGCCCTCTCGTTTCAGTTGTCGCAGTCCGTTTTCACCTGTGGTCAGGCGGGAAACAGTTACACCGTTATACTGACGGCAACCGACAACTCGGGCAATACCTCTACCTGTCTGACGCAGGTATCCGTCAATACAACTCCGCCAGTTCCCTCATACGATCCGGTTTGTCTGGGCGATACCCTGTTTTTGCGTGCGAATGCGCCGTCCGGACTGTTTGCCTACCAGTGGCAGCATGTCAATTTTACCTCGGGCCTGAAAGATCCCGTTCGGCCAAACATGTCGTCTGCTTTTGAGGGAATTTACACGCTGACAATCAGGGGTGTGACGGGCTGTACCTCTTCAGCTTCCGTAACGGTAAATATTACCCCCTTGAATGTACCCAATATCACTGTTTCAGGCGGAATTGGTAGCAGCAACAATTTCTGTACCGATCAGGATGTGGTACTTGGCACCACCACGGTGCCCGGCAACGGCGTTCAGTATCAGTGGTTTCTCAATACACAGCCCAATCCCGTACTGATTGCAACCACCTCGCTGCCTTCTCATACCATAGTTCAGCCACCTGCCGGACAATACCAGTACTTTGTGCGGGTAAAAATCGGCGATTGCATCACTCCCAACTCCATTGTGGCTACTGTGACGGTCAATCAGCGACCTTCAGCCAGCGTAACGGACGACAAGATTGTCGTGTGTGAGGGAAGCACCGTGGCGCTTGGCACCAGTGTGTCGGGTTCAGGCATACTGTACAACTGGTTTGGTCCGGGCGACTTTTCCAGTTCCGGACAGTATCCGGTGGTAACCAGTTCGGCATCGCCGGAAGATGCCGGTATTTACACTTTGTGTGTTGCCGACCAGAATTCAGGCTGTATTTCGAATCCTTGCGCGTACGTGAACGTGCTGGTGAATTACAGTCCGCCGCAACCACAGATTAACGGTACACTGAATATATGCGTCGGTGATGATGCCACCATGATAGCAGTTCTTTCCGGTCAAACTACGCAGTTTGAATGGGAGCGAAACGGTGTGTTTTTTACGAACTCCCCGCAGAACCAGCTCACACTGTCCGACATGACACCGGCGGATTGTGCCAGCTGGAGAGTGAGGGCGCAGTACCAGACCTGCTTTTCACCCTGGTCGGCACCCGTCAATGTGTGCCCTGCACCTTACCCCTCCATCAGCGCGTCTTCCAATTCTCCCATATGTGCTGACTCGGTGCTGAATCTTCAGGCAACAGCATCTTTACAAAATCTCTCCTGGTGCTGGCAGTTTCCCGACAATACACTGGTTTATCAGGAGGACATCACGGTGGCTCCCGGCGCTTCCGGTACCTATACTGTTATTGCCAAAAACGGACTTGCCGGATGTGCTGACACGGCGACACTGGTGGTTGAGGTGAGTACACCGCCAACCATTGAGGGTATTTCAGTAGATGCACCTGCCTGTGCCGACGGCATCTCGGATGCTTGTCTGCTACCCGTTATTTCGGGCGGAACCATGCCATTCACTTATATCTGGTCCAGGCAGGGCAGCCCGATTGCGAGCAGTCTGAGTCTGTGCTTTCCCGATGTCACCGCGTCGTCTAATGGTCCTTACACCTTTGTTGTAAAGGATGCGCGCGGATGTCCGTCGCCTGCCGGATCTGTAACGCTGAGTGTGCAGTCGCAGGTCGTTACTCCTGTACTACAGATTTCACCCGATCCAGTCTGCGCGGGCGAGGATGTTACAGTACGTGTAACCAATTCTGGCAGCTATAGTGCCAGTTCCTTGTTCAACTGGCTGTTGCCTTCCGGCGATACGGTAGTTACAGCCGTTCCTCAGCTGCTTTTGCAGGATGTTACGGCTGTGCATGCAGGTAGCTACCGGGTTCAGGTAGTGGAAGGTGTTTGTCGCTCGGTAAACTCCAATACAGAGACGCTGGAAGTTAATCCGGTACCGGCGCCACCGGTACTCACGAGTAACCAGCCCGTTTGCGAGGGTGGATCACTGCAGCTGGTTGCCACCTTTACATCCGGCGCGCAGTATTTCTGGGGTGGTCCCAGCGGCTTTCAAAGTTTTGTATTCAATCCGGTCAGGCCGGCAGTTAATCCCGCTGACGGCGGAGAGTATTTCGCCTATATATCATTGAATGGTTGTCAGTCAGACACAGCCACCATTCTGGTTTCGGTTGCGGCACTGCCACAGCAGCCACTGATTATCAATAACGGTCCTGCGGCTGTATGTCTTGAGCAGATGCCCCTGGAAGGTTCCCTGGCGGTCAGTCTGGCCACCCAGACCCCGGGTGCACTATACACCTGGCTGAACCCTGCCGGTGACACCCTGGCCGGACCATCCGCTGCTACCGTACTCAATTTCTCCACACTACCTTCCGGCAGCCTGTCGCCGGGAGTGAATCAGTTCCGCGTCATTGCGTGGAGAGCGGGAGGAGTCCCGGGCTTTGGCTGCAACTCAATGATTTCATCCACTGTTTCGGTTCGTTTTGATACAATTCCCAATAACTTCGCCAATGTCGCTGCAGATCATCCGGCCTGTGCTGCAGCTGCTGTGACGCTGGTGGCCACACCTCCAAGCGGAGGAATAACCGGCAAGTGGCGACAGTTATCGGGCCCGGCGGTATCCGTGGTAAACAGCGATTCACCCAACGCGCAGTTTGCCGGAACTGCCGGCAATACCTATCAGTTCATATGGTCGCTCAGCAGCGGAGGGTGCCGCGATTTCAGTCAGGATACCCTTACCATCGTTGTGTCGCCACCTGAAACCGCCAATGCCGGTCCGGATTTGTTCACCTGCGACGGACAGGATGTTGAGCTGAACGCCACCCAGGGCCAGTTCTCTCCCGGGATATGGAGCCAGATGGGCCAATCCGGCGTAATGTTTGGTGACTCCAGTGAACCCCGAACTCCGATATCAGGCCTTAATCCGGCCAATCGGTACTTTTTTACCTGGACACTCGAAGACATCGGTTGCGGTGTGGCATCCGACCAGGTGATGGTGGATTACTACAGCGTAAAGCCGACCATAACGGGCGATGAGTTTGTCTGCACCGGACAGAACCAGACGAATATTTCGGCGTCCGTAATACAATCGTGGGAGCAGGGAGTATGGGGCAGCGAGACCGGCAAACTCGTTTTCAGTCCGCCGATGGCGAGTGCCACCACCGTCTCTGGGCTGTTACCCGGTAAAAATGTGATTTACTGGACCATCAACAACGGAATATGCGGCAATAATTCCCGCGACACCTTTACCATATATTATGAAATCTTTCCGCAGGCCAATCCCGATGAAGTGGAGGTTGACTTTGGTACCGAGGCGCCCTTCTCCGTACTGGGCAATGATATACTCCCCACTGATTTGCCTGATCTGCTAATTACCATACAGCCCCTGAACGGCACAGTGACACAGGGTACAGCACCGGGTGCGTTCATATATCGTCCGAACTCGGGCTTTACCGGAGAGGACCAGCTCACCTATAAAATCTGCAATATCAACTGCGCCAATGCTTGCAGTTCCACCACGGTAAAATTCAGGGTGGCGCAGCCTGAGAAGTGTAAAATCCCGACCATCATTACACCCAACGAAGACGGGAAGAATGATGAGTTCATACTTGGTGAAGAGTGCTACATCAATGGAGAGGGAGAAGACAATATTATCTCCGTCAGCATCTTCAATCAGTGGGGCGATGAAGTGTTTCGCAGCGAAAGCTACCCGCGTCCGCTGGAGCTTGGTCACTGGGATGGTTCCTACAATGGCAAAAAACTGCCGCCAGGCACATACTATTACCTGATTCAGTTTAATCAGCAAAAACCGGTTTCCGGTTTTATCCTGTTGCAACCATAATACTCGGCCGATGTTGAAAAAAATTACACTCACCCTGCTATTATTTGCCCCTCTATGTGTTCAGGCACAGCAGGAGCAGATGTACACACAGTTTGCCCTGAACAAGCTGCCCTGGAATCCGGGTTATGCCGGCAGTTTCGCATCGCCCACCCTTGCCACGGTTTTCAGAAAGCAGTGGGCTGGCGTTGATGGCGCCCCGGATGCGCAGGTAGTGAGTTATCACCAGCCCACCTACAACAACCAGTTGGGTATCGGAGGCAGTATCAGCAGACAGAGCATTGGCATTTCCAATACCCTGACACTGGATATGGCCTTTGCCTATAAAATCCGGATGAAAAGGGGGGTGCTCGCGGTGGGCATGCAGGCCAGCGTCAGGAACTTCCGGCAGAACTGGTCGGATCCCCGTATTTATGCCATTGACCAGAACGACACTTCGATACCGGTGGAGCCCGGCAGCAAGTTCATGCCCAACTTCGGCTCGGGTTTGTACTATACGGCGTACAAAGACAAGTGGTTTGCAGGTATTTCGCTCCCGCGCATGGTCAGAAACAATATTGATTTCTCGGAGTACGGGAATGTTTTTTCAAGAGAGGTGCATCACGTCAATGCGATGGGGGGCTTCACCTCCAAAGTGAACGACGAGATGAGCGTTACTACCCAGGCACTCTTCCGGTATGCCGTGGGTGCTCCGTTCGACTTTGAACTGAACTCGTCTGTCCTGTTGAGAAAAAAATTCTACGGCGGACTCACATATCGTGCCGGCGGGAACACCAAAGGAGCCGGAGAAAGCGTTGATGTATTAATGGGCATGCAGGTGAACGCAAATCTGTTTTTTTGCGTTTCTTATGATATAGGCATATCGCGCCTGCGTAAAGCCAGCAACGGAACCGTCGAGCTCACTGCCCGATGGTGGTTTTCTCCACCTGATGATGTTGACGGCGGAAAAATTGATTCTGGCAGGCCGTTTTGATCGAACGTCAGAAAAACAACTCAAAACATGATTCGCAAGATACTACTCCCGCTTTTGATGCTGTCTGCCACCCTGTTGGCCGCACAGTCCACATCAAAAAGTAAATCCAAGGAAAGATTTCGCGAAAAAGATGACCGCCGCTACCCGATACGGGTGGAGAACCTGAACGTCATCAATCTTCCGGGCACTGATTACGCACCGGCTTTCTACGACAATGGTATCATATTCGTTTCGGCAAGGGCCAAGCGCGGGCCCAGGGACGAGAGTACCGGCGAGCCCTTTCTGGATCACCACCTGTCCACTTTCGACGCACTGGGTAAACTGATACCCCCGCAGAAATTTGAGTTCAACATACTGAAGAAATCGGACTTCAACGAGGGCTCCGTTTGCATGAGCCGCGATTACCAGACGGCCTATATTTCCAGAAACAACAACATTGACGGCGTTATCAGGGCTGGCAAGGATGGTCGTTCGACACAGAAAATTTATCAGGTGCAGTACGGGTACCCTGACTGGACCCGTCCGGTGGAACTGCCCTTTAACAGCGATGATTACTCGTGTCTGAATCCGAGCCTGAGTCTGGACGGCAAATGGCTGTACTTCGCATCCGATATGCCCGGGGGGTACGGAGGTTACGATATATACGTCGTGGAAAAACAGGATGAAGGATGGGGTGAGCCCAAAAACCTGGGGTCATTGGTCAATACAGAGAAACAGGAGATGTTTCCTTATATCAGCTTTTCCAATACACTCTTTTTTTCCTCCAACGGCCATGAAAAGAATCTGGGCGGTATGGATATTTACTACGTGAACAATCCGCTCGATAATGACGTGGATGCCCAGGTCGTGAATATGGGAGAACCCTTTAATTCAAGGTACAACGACCACAGTTTCATCGTGGATGATTCCGGCAACAGCGGATATTTCGCCAGCGACAGACCCGAAACGGGATACGGAAAAGATGATATATACCAGTTTTTTGCATCAAGTGGCATAGAAGGTACGGGTAAACCGGCTGTGAATACGGCTAAAATAAACGTGATTGACAAGAAAACCGGGGAGCCCATCAAGGGTGCGGAAATCAGGATATTACAACCTGTCGACAACGGTTTCAGTGATATGGTAAACAGCGATTTTTACTCCCTTGATCTGGTGCCGAGGCAGGATGATCCGGAGTCATTCACCCTTTCGCTGGTCAGGAAGAGTGCTGCCGAGATGGGCAGTCCGGACCTGCTCACCAATGCAGAGGGGAAGGCTTTAACCGAATTTACCCGTTACAAGCAGTATCTGGTAATCGCGAGTGCAGAGGGTTATGCACCCAAAGAACAGTTCCTTTTCGTTGACACAGAAGAGGAACTTGATATCAATTTCAAACTGGCGGAAAAACCGCCTTGTTTGAGGGCAGGCGGTATTGTACTGACCACCGAATTCGGCACACGTATAGCCAATGCGACTGTCAAGTTCGTCCATCGCGAAACATTCCAGTCCGAGACAGTGAGGACAACCTGGAGTGGTGAGTTCGACGCTTGCCTGACGGAACCCGGCGACTACATTGTATATGTCGAGCGCGCCGGATTTCAGCCGGAGAATTACAGACTGACCGTGGATGGTGGGGGAGAGCGTGCATTTCAGGAAGTGCGACTGATGCCCACAGAGGCTGCTGCCAGTGCAGAGGCAGAAATGCCACTTGCCAATGGTTTGAGCGAGGGGTCGGTGCTTGTGCTCGACAGAGTATTCTACGAGTATAACAAAACCACCCTGAATCAGAGTGCCATACGTTACCTCGATGCGCTGCTCGAGGTCATGAACCGCTATCCGAACATGGAGATATCCCTTCTCGCGCACACGGATACGCGCGGCGATGCGGATCTGAACATGATCCTGACGGAGGACCGCGCCAGAAATGCGCGTATATATCTGGTGTACAAGGGGATAGACGAGAGCAGAATACTTGCCAGAGGGATGGGGGAGACCCAGCCCAGAAATCAGTGCAAGGAGGGTGTCGAATGTTCTGATGAGGAACACCAGCAGAATAACCGTCTTGAAATAGTAGTGAGAAAACTTGAATGAGGCACCGGTTCCTGATCTTCATAATAGCTCTGTTAATTGTCGTTCCTGCACTGATCAATGCAGGAACCGTCAATAATGACCTGCGTACTGCGGGCGATGGCCCCTATGTTTTTTATCAGGGGGAGCAGGTAGTAGTGAAGTACATAGTGCCCCGCGACTCTGGACTGAAAGTGGTAACCCAGCAGTTTTCCAGTCGGGAATCGGTGGTGCTCACCTGTTCTGTACCGGAGACGGGCGATAATTTTTCCTTTCCGTTGCTCCGCTCGATCGAGACACCTCCGACCAGGTACGACAGTCCCGCAAGGGCACTGGTGTTGTCGGATATTGAGGGCAATTTCAGGGCGTTAAAGACCATGTTGCAGGGTGCGGGAGTAATTGACAGGCAGTTGAACTGGAGTTACGGCAATGGCAGCCTGATTCTCACCGGCGATTTTTTCGACAGGGGACTTCGGGTAACCGAGTGTTTGTGGCTCATATACAAACTGGAAAGCGAAGCCCGCGCTGCCGGTGGCAACGTTCACTTCCTGCTCGGGAACCACGAGGTAATGAACCTGAGCGGAGAGCACACCTACGTCAGGAGCAAATACGTCGAAAACGCCCGGTTAATGGAGTATGATTACAGCGACTGTTTCGGAGCAGGGTCGGAGCTCGGGCGGTGGCTCCGTTCAAAAAATGCGATCGAGATAATAGGTGACGATATATATTGTCACGGCGGCCTTAGTCCTGAGATGGTCCGTACCGGCCTCACTCCCGAGCAGATAAATACCACTTCCCGCGCTCATTACGGGTTACAGGAGTGGGATATACATGATACCGGGGCGCGAGCCGTATTTAACAGGAAAACCGGGGTGTTCTGGTATCGCGGTATGGCCAAGGGGTATCTGGCGCCGGAGACCGTCGGGAATATTCTGGGTTCCGTCGGAGCGAAACGGATAATAATAGGCCATACCCTGCAGAAAGACGTATCTGCCTATTATGGCGGACGTGTCATCTGTATTGATTTGTTTCACGAAGAAAACATGCGGCAGGGTTTGGTCCGAACACTTTTGATAGAAAACGGTGAGTACTTTATCAAAGACAGCAGGGGAGAGCGGCACCATCTGTATGTCACCGGACAGAGTCACGAAAAAAGCAGAACAGACAGGTAGCGGATTCTGGGGATAAAAATGACCAGACCTGCAGCTACTGCTCCGATAACAGTGATCAGGACAGCCGCGGCGGCCACGTCTTTTACCTTTCCGGCCAGCGGGTGATATTCGGGAGAAACCAGATCTGTGAGCCATTCAACAGCCGTATTCATGGCTTCCATGGCGATCACGAGCGAAATACATGTAATAACCGCAAGCCATTCGGCGGTAGAAATGCGAAACAGCAGACCTGCGATGATTACCAACAGCGCTACGAACAGGTGAATACGCGCATTTGCCTGAGAGGAAAAAAGAAGCCTGATGCCATGCAAGGCATAGCTGAAACTTTTAATCCTCTTTTGAAAGTCCATCGTTTTGAAGTTCGAATTCGGCGGTAATCCCCGGTGAACCGAAGGAATTACAGCGGTGTTGCAGCGACTGGCAGGGTATTTTACCTGCGCCGGTTGTGTCGGCCAGTTCATGGTTATGGAACGCGATGATTGCACAACCAATCAGACTGGTGTACATCAGGCGTTTCAAATCAAGCATGTAGGCGAACATGCCCAGAGAGAGATATCCGAACATCACAAGGAGTGCATTGCTGCTCCATATACACTGGATGAAGTGAAAGGGAGGGCGTACACAGGCCAGTGCACCGGAGACCAAAAGAAATGACGAGGCGAGCCGTACGGGTCGGCTATTAAAGGTATTAACTATCCACATGCTGCAAAGATATTGTACAGGGATCAGTTTTTTTTATCAAAATGTATTAAAATGACATTTTATTCAATGAAAAACACCTTTTTTTAATTCAGTTGACAATTGTTGGTAAAAGAAACTTGTTCATAAAAATAATAGTTCTATCTTTGCGCTCCCGTTGGAAAACAGCTGTATTTACGGTTTTTTCTGACAAACAGGAGAGTTGTCCGAGTGGTCGAAGGAGCACGCCTGGAAAGTGTGTATACCCCAAAAGGGTATCCAGGGTTCGAATCCCTGACTCTCCGC
>CAIYFY010000273.1 GCA_903925535.1 uncultured Bacteroidota bacterium
GCATGGCCTCCAAAAATGGCCGTAAAGTGTTGGCACGCCGCCGCAAGCAGGGCCGCTGGAAACTCACTGTTTCCGACGAGCGCCGCCTCAAGTAATTCCTGACGACCAGCTTTACTGTCGTTTCAACATACCCGTCCTGTAGCATCCCGCTGCAGGACGGGTTTTTGTTGTTCAACAGCAACCGACAATCTTCTGTTCTGTTTGCGCTGTTTTTTGTCAGAGTTTTCCGGCGCTTGCACTACATTTGGCCCTCATGCCAGTTTCCAGCACTTATGAGCGCAGCGAACGTCTGAAAAGCGCCAAAATTATCGGCTCCCTCTTCCGGGGGGGCAACTCTTTTGCTGCATACCCACTGCGCGTTGTGTGGGCGCCCACGCAGGCAGGACCCTCAGGCAGAGCAACTATGGCTGTATCTGTTTCCAAAAAAAGATTCAAAACAGCTGTAGCACGAAACCGTGTCAAGCGCCTGGTGAGGGAAGCCTACCGGCTCCACAAACACCTGCTCTACGAACGCCTCGAAGCCAGGGGTGAGCACATTTCCATCATGATCTCCTACATCGGTCAGGAAATTCTGCCCTACAGTGAGGTGGAACGGGGAATACTGAAAATGCTCAGAAAACTGGAAGAGTCTCAACAACAGAAACAATCGAATTCATGAAGTATTTTTTACTGCTCGCCTCACTGTTCCTTTTCAGTTGCCACTCCGGTGACATCCCGCGTGTACTCATTTTTTCCAAAACGGAGGGCTACCGCCATGATTGTATCCCGACAGCCACCGATGCCCTGCGAAAAATGTGCAATGCCAACGGTATTGCCGTTGACACCACCGAAGACGCAGGCGCATTTCATGAAGCCAACCTGAAGCGATACAACGCCGTGATTTTCCTGTGTACCACCGGCGATGTGCTCAACCCGGCACAGGAAACGGACTTCGAACGCTACATACAGGCCGGCGGCGGTTACGTGGGCATCCACTCCTCCACCGACACGGAATATGGCTGGACATGGTACGGCGGACTGGTCGGCGGATATTTCAACGGACACCCGGCCCAGCAACAGGCCACGCTGCATATCAATGACCACAACCACCAGGCTACCAGTCACCTGCCCGGCAACGAGTGGTCGCGCTTCGACGAGTGGTATAATTTCAAAAACCTCAATCCCAATGTAAAGGTGCTGCTCTCCCTGGATGAAAAAAGCTACCAGGGCGGCACAAACGGCGACTTCCACCCGGCTGCCTGGTATCAAGAATACGACGGCGGACGCGCTTTCTATACAGCTGGCGGACACACCAGAGAAAGCTACAGTGAAAATCTGTTCATGAAACACGTGCTCGGCGGCATAAAATACGCCATCGGCAATAAAAAACGCCTCGATTACAGTGCCTGCCGCACACCCGAACTGCCCGACCCCACCCGGTTCACCAAAACGGTACTGGCCAGCGAACTCACCGAACCCATGGAACTCGATATGCTGCCCGATGGAAAGATTATTTTTATCGAACGCCGCGGAAATATCAAACTGTACAACCCCAATACCGGACTGGTCACCATCGCACACAAGCTGCCGGTTTACTCGGAACAGGAAGATGGTTTGCTCGGCATGGCACTCGACCCCGGATATGAACAAAATCACTGGATTTACCTGTACTACTCCCCTGTCGGTGATGAATCAGTGAACAACTTGTCGCGGTTCGTCTTCCGGGGCGATACGCTCGACCGGGCATCCGAAAAGCTGATTCTCCAGGTGGCGGTACAGCGCGAGGAATGCTGCCACGCCGGCGGCTGCGTCGAGTTCGATGCAGAGGGCAATCTGTACCTCAGTACAGGCGACAATACCAATCCGTTTGCCTCCGACGGCTACTCCCCGAGCGACGAGCGCCCCGGCCGAAGTGCCTGGGATGCCCAGAAGTCTTCTTCCAATACCAACGACCTGCGCGGCAAGATTCTGCGCATCAAGCCGCTTCCCGACGGAAGTTATATCTGTCCGCAGGGGAATCTTTTCGCCCGGCAGGAAGTGCGCGTCACCGATGGAACCGCAGCCGCCAACCGGCACCTGAACGACCGCCCCGAAATATACGTCATGGGCTGCCGGAATCCGTTCCGAATCTCTTTCGACGACCGGCGAAAATACCTGTTCTGGGGCGAAGTGGGCCCCGATGCAGGCGAACCCGATACTGCCCGCGGACCGCAAGGGCACGACGAGGTAAACCGCGCCCGCAATGCCGGCTTCTTCGGATGGCCCTATTTCGTCGGAAATAACAAACCATACC
>CAIYFY010000274.1 GCA_903925535.1 uncultured Bacteroidota bacterium
TCCAGTATATCCGTTCACGACAATATTTTCTCGGAAGGCCGCCGTATGCCTACCCTGAAAAACAAGCTGGGCTTCATCTTCTGGTGGAAATTCGGGAAAAAAGTACCTCATATTTTATACGACGGTATTCTCAATCCGGAATGGGTGAATGCTGACGGTTCCTTCAAATCAACCTACCGTATCTGCATCGGTGACAATGAAAACGGGACCTTCGCAAACCTCCGGGCCGACAAGCTCAGCCTGATGAGCGACCGTATTTCCAGAGACCAGACTCACTTCAACTGCAACCAATAATGAAATCCGGATTTCATTTCAGACTGTTCACAGCAGGTTTTGCTGTCCTTTCGCTCGTTACCGGACTGTCTTTCGATTTCAGAGAATCCGACCTTCCCCCGGCGCTTCATTTGTCCGAATACAGGTTCTTCACCGGAAACCTGTCTGATCTGACCCCTGCAGAAGGTGTTTTCGAATATGAGGTAAACGCTCCACTCTTCACTGATTATGCCGAGAAGAAGCGGTTTATCTATCTCCCCGCCGGAACACACCTGACTTATACCGGCCAGGGTGCTTTCGAGTTCCCGGACGGTTCAGCCATCATCAAGAATTTTTTCTATTATAATGATGCCAGTCGCAGGGATGAAGGGAAAAAAATGGCAGAAACACGGGTGTTGTTAAAAGGAAGCAGCGGGTGGAAAGCATTCACCTATATCTGGAATGAAACGCAGTCTGAAGCCGATCTGGAAGTAGCTGGCGCTGTATTTCCCGTTGAATGGAAAAACAGGGACGGGAAGCCGATGCACGTAGATTATGTGGTTCCAAATACCAATCAGTGTAAAGGCTGTCATTCTTACGACGGAAAATTTGCTCCCGTCGGTGTAAATGCAGCCCAGCTGAACAGAAATAACCAGTTACAACTATGGGCGGATCTGGGCAGGCTGTCGCAACTACCTGAAAAATCAGCTGTTCCAGCACTGTTTGATTACACCGCGATTGACGACCCGGCACATGCCGACGACGCACTCCTGGAGAAGGGCGCACGCGCTTATCTGGAGGGCAACTGTGCCCACTGTCATAACCCGCACGGACCAGCAAGTACAAGTGGCATGTTTCTGGAAGCCTCACAGAACGACCGGGAAAGGCTGGGTGTGATGAAGCCTCCGGTGGCCGCCGGAAGAGGCAGTGGCGATAAAAAATTTGGAATCGTACCGGGGAAGCCCGGTGAGAGTATTCTGTTGTATCGTATGGAAAGCACCGACCCGGGCGTCAGAATGCCCGAACTCGGCAGGCAACTCGTTCACAACGAAGGAGTTGCACTGATCAAGGCATGGATTAGATCTATGTAACTGTTACCTGCGCGGCACAGGCAGCATGTCGAGCGGCGTCCGCCACAATTGCTCCAGTACGGCCCGGCGTTCCTCGGTGGTGTTAGGGGCTACCGGCTTGGCAGTACCGGGCAGCGGCGCTGCACCCTTCATTCGGTTCATCTCCGTATCCTCCTGGGTTATCTGGCGGCCTGCAATCGTTGCAGAAGCGTTGTTTCTTCCCCTGACGGCAGGAATACTTCCGGGAACCGTAGTTGCCGATACCCTGGCATTCTCGTTCTCTTTCACCGCTTGTGGCTCAACTGCAATCGTCTGATTCACAGGCTGTGATGCTCCGCTCTTTTCGTCAGTTTGAGGTACGTCATCCCCGGCGGAACCGAACAGGTACATACCTGCGACTACAATACCGACAGTGAGTGCAGCAAGCATCCATCTGCTGCCTTTAAATGCGGCAACAGGCGAAGTCCCTGTTTCGCGCCGGATACGCATCCAGACATGCTCCGACGGGGTATCCCAGCCATCCGGAGCAGGCGAGTCGGGAAGGCTGCTGAAGGTATCCCGGAACAATTTGTCAATTGTGTTCAATTCTTTCGGATCAGTCATTGCGGATCAGTTTACGAGAAGGATTATTTTGAAGGAATGAAGGACTTGTCAATGATTTTTTTGATGTACTCTCTGGCCTTGAACAACTGACTTTTGCTGGTTCCAACAGTGATATTCAATTGTTCGGCGATTTCCTCGTGACTGTAACCGTCAACAGCATACAAGTTGAACACTGCACGGTAACCCGGTGGCAGTTTCTGCAGATATCCCATCAGTGTTTGTGCGTCGAGCCGGGATGCGAAATCCTCATCCGTGTGAAATTTTGCCTCATAGGGAGCAAAATCGGGTACATCTTTCACAAAACCCTTTTGTTTTCTGAGATGACTCAGTGCCGTATTAACCATAATACGTCTGATCCAGCCACCCAGAGCCCCTTCGCCCCTGTATTGCGCAATATCTCTGAACACGCGCACAAACCCGTCCTGCAACATATCCTCGGCTTCGGATTTGTCCCTCGAAAAACGAAGTAATACCCGGAACATCGGCACACTGTACTGTTTATACAGCGCCAACTGATGCGCCGGACTACCCCGCAGGATCCCGCTAACCAATTCCTGATCGCTGAATTGTTGCATTAGTACGATTACAAAGATGATGATGTACCTGATGAAAAAATGGTTGCCTTCGGTGGCAAAAATATATCGTTTTTCTCATAAATAATTCAGGGAATAATCGGAACGCCTAGCGAATGACGACGTCTTCCAGGTATTCCTCCCCGAGTTCTCTGTTTATCAATGCCTTGATTTTGTCTTTGGAATAGGATAGCTCCTGCCTCAGCGGTGCGGAAATGATACTCAGGTAGAGTATATTTTTCCGCACCGTGACGCCGGAAGTGTAGGTCGAGATCGTTTTTCCCATCAATGTATGCCACAGGCTCTGTATCCTCCGCTCATGGAGTTCAGTTCCCAGACGAAACTCGCTGAGCATCATCTGCATGGCTTCTGCCAGGGTCGTCTCGTTACTCTTTCTTTTCATCATTCCTCTGCAAGAAACGGATAGCGGTAATCTGTGGGTGGCGCCAGTGTTTCTTTCATGGTGCGTGGTGAGAGCCACCGGTAAAGGTTAATCATTGAGCCAGCCTTGTCGTTGGTGCCCGACGCGCGCCCTCCGCCAAACGGCTGTTGCCCGACGACAGCTCCTGTAGGCTTGTCGTTGATGTAATAGTTACCCGCCGCATGCCGCAACTTGTTACTGGCCAGTTCAACAGCAGCACGGTCTCTGGCAAAGATTGCGCCGGTAAGCGCGTAGGGAGAGGTTGTGTTGGTCAGATCCAGTATCTGCTCAAACTGTTCGTCTTCATAGACATACACGGTAAGTACCGGACCAAATATCTCCTCGCACATGGTGACATAGTTCGGATCACTGACTTCCAGAACAGTAGGTTCTATGAAATAACCCACCGACTTGTCAAAATTGCCCCCTGCAATCACTTGTACCTTGTCTGATTTTTTTGCCTCCTGAATATAGGCTGATATTTTGTCGAAAGCTTTCTCGTCAATCACAGCATTGATGAAATTCCGGAAGTCTTCGGTGGAGCCCATTTGCATGGTTTTCAGATCGGCCAGCAGGTACTCTTTGACCTGTGGCCAAAGGCTCGCGGGCATGTACGCGCGGGAGGCTGCAGAACATTTTTGTCCCTGAAATTCGAATGCTCCCCTTCCCAGGGCCACTGCCACAGCTTTGGGATCAGCTGAATTATGTGCTACAACAAAGTCTTTGCCTCCGGTTTCACCGACAATTCTAGGATATGATTTGTACCCGGCAATATTCTCCCCGATTGTCTTCCAGATGCGCTGGAACACACCGGTACTGCCTGTAAAGTGAATACCCGCAAATTCAGGGTGCCTGAAAACGATATCACCGATAGCAGGGCCGTCAACGTACACCAGATTGATGACGCCGGCTGGCAGTCCTGCTTCTTCCAGTATCTCCATGATGAGCGAAGCGGAGTAGATCTGGGATTCGGCCGGCTTCCACACAGCCACATTTCCCAGCATGGCAGGTGCGGTGGGCAGATTACCTGCAATAGCCGTGAAGTTGAACGGCGTCAGGGCAAAAACAAACCCCTCCAGCGGACGCCAGTCGGTGCGGTTCCACATACCGCGGGCGCTGGCTGGCTGCTGTTTGTAGATCTCCTGCATGAAGTAAACATTGTAGCGCCAGAAATCCGCCAGTTCACATATACAGTCAATTTCGGCCTGAAAAGCGTTTTTACTTTGGCACAACATGGTAGCTGCGCTCATGCGTGCGCGGTATGGTCCGGTCAGCAGGTCGGCTGCGCGGAGGAAAATGGCTGCGCGCTCCTGCCAGGGCATTGCCTCCCAGGATGCCTTGGCTCCGAGTGCAGCATCAATGGCCGCGTGAACATGCTCTGCTGTCCCGCGCGCGTGATACCCAAGCGTGTGCGCACGCTCGTGCGGAGGATGCATGGCCACCTTCTCGGCGGTAAATACATGCTTGCCCCCAATATACATAGGAATGTCCTTTTGCGCTGTTTTTGCATCGGCA
>CAIYFY010000275.1 GCA_903925535.1 uncultured Bacteroidota bacterium
CTTTCTCCCGCCAATGGCCAGGCAGAATACCTATCGCCTGACCACCCGTTTCAGTCCGGCTACACAGGAAATTGACGAACAGGCGCTGCAGCTCGATATCTCCTATAAGATTAACAAAAAGCTGACCACGGGGCTCAATGTCTCGCTCATTCAATTCCCCGACGGTACCGAACTTTACAGGGAAATTACCCCGGAATTTATCTGGAAAGAAAAGAGGAAATGGCAGGTAATCGGCGGACTGCAAATCCTGAAGTACAATATCCTTATTTACCAGAACAAGGGGGACTATGTGGATGCACTCACGCCCTACGCGGAGTTCCTCTATCGCTTCTCCTCCAAAAAATCGGTCAGGGTGGAGGCCCAGTATTTGAGTACCGAGGATGAATTCGGCTCATGGCTGAATGCACTTGTCGAGGTCGGTATTGCCCCGCACTGGCTGTTCTCAGTCTCTGACATGTACAAACTGAGACACAAGAGTGATGGAGGCGCACCTCCGTCTGACGACAAAATCAAGTACGACGGACTTCATTTTCCCGCCGTATCAGCTGTTTACACGTACAAAGCAAACCGGATTGCTCTGTCTTTCGTTAAACAGGTGGAAGGTATCAATTGCGCCGGTGGTATTTGCCGCTTCGAGCCGGCATTTTCAGGTGTCAAACTCCAGGTAAGTTCTGTTTTCTGACAAGCAAACAATCAAATATCCCATGAAAAAGTTACTTCCATTGCTCGCTCTGTCACTTCTGGGCTGCGAAGAAAAAAAGATTGAAATTCCGGACCTTTCTGTGGGTAACCACCGTGTACTCGTGGAAGAAATCACCGGTGTGCGTTGCTCGAATTGTCCGGAGGGCTCCAGGTTGCTCACCGACCTGCAGGAAACCTACGGCAAGGAAAATCTGATTGTTATTTCCATACATGAGGCGCCCGACTTCTCTGCTCCCTATACCGGTTCCTATGCGAACAAGTACGATTTCCGTACCTCCGAAGGGAAAGAGCTTGCCGATTATATAGGTGTATTTGAAGGTGCGCCCAGTGCTGCCGTCGACCGGTTTGAAACGCCTAACGCCACCTCGCTTTTCGTAGTTCCCCATACCGAATGGCCCGGACTGATAGTATCCGAATTCGCAAGAGACCACGAACTTGGCCTGTTTATGACCACCGCTTTCGATGAAACAGACCGTAATCTGGATATTCAGGTAAATATTGCTCCTGAGAAGACACTCTCCGGCGATTTGCGCCTGACGGTCGTGATTACGCAGGATAGCATAATTGATGTTCAGAACGACGATAATGTTATCGTTAAGGACTACGTTCACAGGCACGTGCTGCGCGATGTGGTAACGCGCCCTACCGGCGATCCAATAACACAACCATTGTCAGCCGGAGCGGTCGTCAGCAAATCGTTCCAGGTCAGTTTGCCCGAAGAATGGGAGGCGAAACACTGCTCTGTGGTTGCCTATGTGCACCGCGGCGGCGATCCTGTGAAGGACGTTCTGCAGGCCGTCGAGAAGCATGTGGAATAGTCAGTTCTCAACCAGCCATTTCTTGAAGGCGGCCGAGCGCTCAACGCTCACAACAGTCTCCTGATCAGATTCAGGCTCGAGATCTATTTTCACCCTGCCTTTGGAATGCATCTGCATTTCTTTGATTGACTTTATACCCACGATAAACTGTCGGTTGATTCGGAAGAATATGGAAGGATCAAGTAATTCCTCCAGTTTATCGAGGGTATAGTCGGTCGGATAACGCCGGCCTGTATCTCCCGACACCAGAAAAGTTATCTTGTCCCGTGTATAAAAATATACTGTATCGTTTATCTCCACCAGTTTGAAACTGTTGTTCATCCGAATGAGTACCCGGCGCAGGTAATTACTCTTTTCCCCTCCCGTTTGTGTTAATCTGCGATAGTTCATGGCTGACGTACCGTGAATTTTCCTGTACTTTTCAAATGCAGCGCTTAGTTCGGCTACTTTTACCGGCTTTAGCAGGTAATCAACTGTATTTTCCTTGAATGCACGAAGAGCGTGTTCATCATAAGCGGTAGTAAAAATTACCGGTGAGCTGACCTCCAGATGGTCGAATATTTCAAAACTTGATCCATCGGCCAGGTGAATATCCATCAGTATCAAATCGGGTGCGGGGTTACTGCTCAGCCACTCCACAGCACTTTCCACACTGTCGGGTTTGCCCGGAATAACAGCATCAGGTTCAATCTCCAGCACCATTTTCTCAAGTCGCCGGGTCGCTGCCGCTTCATCTTCAACAATGAGTATTGTCATAACAGGGGTATTTTAACGGTGAAATAACCGGAGGTTTCTTCGGTCAGTACGGTCTTGCTACTGATCAGCTGGTAGCGCTTCACCAGACTCTGGAGCCCGAAATGTGTGCCCGATTCGGGATTGGCTTTTCGCTGGAGGTTATTTCTGACTACAATATAGCCATTTTCAGTGTATATTTCCACAACAAGCGGTCGGGAGGCCGATACTATGTTGTGCTTGATGGCATTCTCCACAAGCATCTGCAGTGAGAGCGGCATGATCAGTCCTGTCTGTTCTGTCATATTCACAGCAAGCCGGAAGCCTGCTTCATACCGCATTTCAAGCAGGTAGCTGTAGCTGTTCACAAGTGTCATTTCTTCCTCCAGTCGTATCAGATTCCGTTCCCTGTAGAGTAGTATATTCCTGTAAAAATCGGCGAGATGCTCTACATATTCCACGGCTTTCCCGGGATTCTCTTCAATGGTGCCAATCAGGGTGTTGAAACTGTTGAACAGGAAGTGCGGATTAATCTGGCTTTTTAGTGCTGCAAACTGTGATTCAACCATTTCCCGCTCCAGCGATGATTCTCTGTTTAACCGGGCTTCACGCGAGCGTACATACACGCCTGTGAGCAATGCAACGAGCAGAAGAATTCCTGTTATAAACCACCAGCGCTGCCAGAACGGCGGTTCAACGGTGAAATCCCATGAAACCTCCGGTGCACCGTCGAAACTGCCGTGTGCGCTCGCCTGAATTCTCAGGGTATATCTGCCCGGGGGTAATTTCGGATAGGAGGCAAAGTTGTCTCTTGTTATCTTC
>CAIYFY010000276.1 GCA_903925535.1 uncultured Bacteroidota bacterium
CGTACAGGACCGCGACGTTGTTGCAGGCGAAGTATTCGACGTAACGTTCAAGGCATCTGACAAGACACAGGGCTACCAGATGACACTGAACCTGAACGGTCTGTCTGTTGCAGGTATCGTGAAGTCAGACGTAGTTAACGAGAACAACTTCGGTATTTTCGCTGACGCACTGACAGTATCTGTAGACGGTTCCGAGACGTTCACTGTAACGTTCAAGGCTGAGAAAGCCGGCAAGCTGAGCGAGATGGTTGGAGTATCCAGCCGTATCACGAAGGCTGAAGGTTACAGCCTGGTTGACGGTCGCATGGACGTAGCACTGCGCTTCGACGGCAAGACCATCGCAGGTGTAGGCTTCGAACTGTACCAGAACCAGCCGAACCCGTTTGTGAACAAGACGTTCATTGGTTTCCACCTTCCGGAAGCAGCTGCAGCTACGCTGACAGTGTACGACGAGACAGGCCGCGTGGTATTCACGCAGAAGGGCGACTTTGCCAAAGGTTACAATACCGTGGCAATAGATCGCGCACTGCTGAATACAAACGGAGTTCTTTACTACACACTGGCTGCCGGAAGCCACACGGCTACCAGGAAAATGATACAGGCAAAATAAGAGAATATTTGCCGAGGATAACACATGTCCGGGCAGTTCGACTTGTCGAATTGTTCGGACATGTTAATTATAGCCGGTGGTATAAACCCTTTTACTACCTTTGACCGCTTTTTTGAGGCCCTTGTATTGAGATACGCCGGCCTGCTTACATTTCAATTTAACCTATCCGAATGATTTTCAGATTAACAACATTATTAACCATCCTGCTGGCTGTATCCGGTTACGCTCAAACAGGTGTTATAAGCGGAACTGTGCGCGATGCGGACAATGACTCGCCGCTTTCTGATGCAGCTGTTGTAGTGAGTGGTACTGGCAAGTTCACAGCTACTGATGCCAAGGGCGAGTTTCGCCTTGAAGGAGTTCCTGTCGGAAGCCAGTCTGTACTAGTAACCCATTCCGGTTACTTTCCCAAAGAGATCAGGTGGAGCGTAAAGGCAGGAGTGAACAGTCAGGAGATTACATTGCAACGTGATCCGGCCGCCAGTATTACCAATATCAACGATCTGCCCACCGTAACACTGGAGGAAGCTGATACCGAGACAGAAGGCTCGGGCGATGTCGCCAACCTGCTTAACGCCAACAGGGATATTTTTCAGCAGGTAACAGGATTTGGCTGGGGAATCTTCCGCTTTCGCGAGAGAGGGTATGATTCAGAGCATTTTCCCCTGTTTTTGAACGGTGTCAACATCAATGACCCGGAAACGGGATTCGCTGTGTTTGGTGAAATCGGAGGTCTGAATGATGTGCTCCGCAACAGGGAAAGTACGGTAGGTCTTAATCCTTCCGAATTTGCCTTTTCCGAGATTGGGGGAGCCACGCGCATAGATACACGCGCGAGCAACCAGCGCAAGCAGATCAGGGCGAGTTATGCCATCAGCAACCGGACCTATACCAACCGGATGATGCTGACTGCCAGCACCGGACTGATGCCCGGGGGATGGGCGGTCAGTTTTTCAGGAAGCCGCCGCTGGGCACAGGAAGGCTACTTTGATGGCACCTTCTTCGACGGATACTCCTATTTCTTGTCCGTGGATAAAAAAATAAACCGAAAACACGCCCTGAACCTGACCTTTCTGGGAGCGCCGTCCATACGCGGCAAGGTGAGCGACTCGTTCGGCGAGATGTTCGAACTTGCCGGCACACACCGCTACAATCCGAGCTGGGGTTACCAGAACGGAGAGAAGCGAAACGCCAATATCGGACATTCCAATCAGCCGATTGGCATACTACGTTACGACTGGGCTCCGCTTGCCGGCACATCCGTGACAGCCTCTGTTTACGGACAGGCAGGAAAAAGGGGAGATACCCGACTCGACTGGTTTGACGCATCCAATCCTGCTCCTGACTATAACAGGAGGCTGCCATCTGCAATTCTGGACTCCACGCTCTCGGCACAGTGGGCAGATGCACTCAGAAATGATGAAGCACTGCGACAGATCAACTGGACGCAGTTCTACGACGAGAACAGCCGAAACCGCTTCACCGTAGAAAATGCGGAAGGTATTGCCGGCAACACTGTGACAGGCAACAGAGCCCAGTATATCGTGGCCGACCAGCGTGCCGACAGCAAGGAGCTCGGCTTCAACATCGTGCTGAACCAGCAGCTGAGCAACCGCTCGTCACTGCAGTCGGGTGTTAACTACCGCTGGTACAAGGGGCAGAACTTCCAGGTGATGGATGACCTGCTTGGTGCTGACTACTGGCTGGATATCAATCGCTTTTCTTCCCAGGATTATCCCGGACAGCCTTTACTGGAGGATAACGATGCCAACCATCCAAGGAATGTTATTTACAAGGGAGATGTGTTCGGCTACAATTACGACGAGAATATCCGCAACGGAAGTATCTGGGTGCAGGCACAAACCAACCTGAGAAAACTGTCGCTGTTCGGTGCAGCAGAAGTGGGCAACAATACCTTCTGGCGTACGGGTAATATGCTCAATCCCCGATATCCCAATGACTCCTACGGCGACTCACAGGTCAATTCATTCTATACATACGGGCTGAAAGGCGGAGCCACGTACAAGCTGAACGGACGCAACTACCTGTATGCCAATGGTTTCACAGGAACCAAAGCGCCGCTCTTCCGCGATGTATATATCTCCCCCCGACAGCGCAATACCGTTGCACCAAATACGGATGTTTACGGAATAAACAGCGTTGAAGGCGGTTATCTGCTTCGTTCACCGCTCGTGCGCGCGCGCCTGACAGGCTACATAACCAACTTTGAGAACGAGTTTGAGGCCCGGTTGTATTTCTCGCCAACGGTAGGAGAATTTGCCACGCTGGTGATGAGCGGAATCAACAGGACACATTCCGGAATAGAGGCAGCCTTTGAGTACAAGCCTGTTCCGCAATGGGTACTGAGTGGTGCAGCCAATCTGGGCTACTACCGGTACACCAACCGTCCGACGATGACCTATACCCCCGACAACAAGGATTATGTGTCGTTTGAGAACGTAACATTGTATCAGGACAACTTCCTCGTTCCGCGCACCCCGCAGACAGCTGCTACCTTCAACGTGAAGTACGAGGGTCGCCGGTTCTGGTTTGCCACCCTCACCTTTAACTGGCGCGACGACTTCTGGTTTGCCTACGATCCGATTCGGAGGCGCGCTGAAGCGGTGCTGGCGCTGGAGCCCGGTTCGGATATATGGAATACCATCGTTGAGCAGGAAAAAGCACCTGCAGCCTATACTGTTGACCTTTTCGCCGGAAAATCATGGAAGATCGGAGATGTATTCCTCTATCTGAACGTGGGTATAAACAACATCCTTGATAACAAAAACATAATTGTATCGGGCAGGGAGGCCTACAGAAATGCCTTCGGGCGAGAGCCGGATGATGAGCGCCTTTACATATCGGAGGTGCAATATGCTCCCGGATTAAATTACTTCATTTCCCTCAGTGTTCGCAAGTAACCTGAACCATTCAGATATTGACAAACCAAAAACATCATCACTATGTTTTTCAACAATAAACTAAACCTGCAAAACAGCCTGCTCGCTGTATTGATGATTGCATTCACCCTGAATTCATGCGTAAAAACAGAATTCGATCAACCTCCGGTGGGTGGTGACGGCAAGGATATCCCGACCAATGCCACCATTGCCCAGCTCAAGTCACTGCACGAGGTGGACGGAGCATTTGATCTGATTAATCAGGATCTGGTCATTGGAGGGACGGTAATCATGGACGACCGCACCGGCAACTACTACAAGACCATCGTCATTCAGGACTCAACGGGTGGGGTAGAGGTGAAATTCAGCAACGGTTTTCTGTACAACCGTTACCCGATTGGACGAAAACTCTATATCAATTGCAAGGGACTTGTACTCACCGACTACAACGGACTCATACAGCTGGTCGGCGGTGTCCTGTACGAAAACGGTGTGCCCAGCGATATTGGTATCACGGAAAATCAGGAACGCACCAATATTACCCGTGGATTTCTCGGCGCAGCGCCCGAGCCAAGACTCGTTGAGCCGGGCGATTTCAATCAGAATATAGTGAGTACCCTGATTCGTCTGGAGGGAGTGCAGTTCACGCCAGCCGATACAGCACAGACCTGGGCCGATGCGCCCTCCGGTTCCAGTGTAAACCGCTATCTGGCCAATTGCTGCGGTCAGGAAGTACTGGTAAGAACCAGCGGATATTCCGATTTTGCCATCCAGAAAACACCATCCGGCAAGGGTAATATTACAGGCGTGCTGAGTGTTTATGGAAATACCTACCAGCTCTACATCCGCGACCTGACCGACGTTGATATGACCGGCGCCCGCTGCGGCGGTGTTTCGGGCAATGAAGTACTGGCACCGATCAGTCAGGTGAAGGCTGCCTATCCTGGCTCCACGGCCTGTGCACCGGGAAATACCAAAATCAAGGGAGTGGTGATTTCTGACAGAGCGGGTAACAATCTGAACAACCGGAACGTATATGTTCAGGACGCGACCGGCGGTATCGTGGTGCGTTTTTCTGCCACACATGCCTTCAACGTGGGCGACCAGATAGAAGTGGTTGTTTCAGATCAGGAGCTTTCCGAGTACAACAAACTGCTCCAGGTAAACAATGTACCGCTTTCCAATGCCACACTGGTTGCCAGTGGTGTACAGGTGACACCACGCGTAGCTACTGTTGCAGAGATTAACGCCAACTACAATGCGTGGGAGAGCACACTGGTGAAGATTTCCAATGCCACGCTCACTCCGGCCGGTACTTTCTCCGGCAGCAAGACCATCAACGACGGAACAGGCACCCTCACACTGTACACCTACAGCAGTGCGGTGTTCTCCGGCAATACCATGCCGACAGGCCCGGTGACGATCACCGGAATTGTGTCCGATTTCAACGGTAAACAGCTCCTGATCAGGAATCTCGCTGACATTCAGCAATAAGAAATCGCCGGTGGATTACTACAGATACGATATCAAGTGTGATGCTGAAACGGCGGAGGTGCTGGTAGCATTCCTGGCCGAGGCGCCCTTCGACACGTTTGAGGAGAACGAACAGGGTCTTTCTGCGTACCTGCCCGCGCGGGCAG
>CAIYFY010000277.1 GCA_903925535.1 uncultured Bacteroidota bacterium
AAAAAGACCTGTCGGACAGGTTCCAAAAGATGCGTTTTCGGGCAGGCATGTATTTTTCAGACACACGCTGACCCCTACTCCACCTCGGTAACTTTCAGCATGTTCGTGCTTGAGCGCTTCTGAAGCGGCATGGCACCGGTGTTTATCACCACATCACCCGTAGCCACAAAGCCGCTCTCTTTGAGGATATCGGTACAGTCCTGTACGGTTTCGTCGGTTGACGTGAACCTGTCGTAGTAGAAACACTGTACTCCCCAGATCAGATTCATCGTGGTGAGCATGTTTGCATTGTCGCTGAACATGAATATAGAGGCTTTCGGTCTGAAACTGCTCAGTTTGAAAGCGCTGTACCCCGATCTTGTGATGCCGATGATGCCTTTGGCATGAATTTCCTCGGCTGTACGGCAAGCATTGAAGCAGATCACATCAGAGTAAAACATGGATGATTTCACCACGGCGTGCGGGCGTTTGCCCTCAATCTGGGGCCAGTAGTACTTCTCTGCCTCGGCAATGATGTTGGTCATATACTTCACTACGAGTGCCGGGTGAGCGCCCACTGATGTTTCGCCGCTCAGCATAACTGCATCAGCCCCGTCCAGCACAGCATTGGCCACATCCGTCGCCTCCGCGCGCGTGGGCGACGGATTCGTAATCATACTGTCCATCATCTGGGTAGCCACGATAACGGGGCGGGCATACTGCATGCACATCTGTACGATTTCCTTCTGTGTGATGGGAAGACGCTCGATAGGCATCTCTACCCCCAGGTCGCCGCGGGCTACCATCACCCCGTTGGATGCACGGATGATTTCCCTCAGGTTTTTGATTGCCTCGGGCTTCTCTATTTTCGCCATGATCTTGGCCGGATGTCCGCTTTCCTGAACGGCGTTGCGGAGCGGCTCCATGTCGGAGGCACGTCGTACAAACGACAGTGCAATCCAGCTCACAGGCTGGGTGAGTATGAAATCAAGATCCTCTTTATCCTTCTCCGTCATCGCGGGCAGCTTTACATTGGTATCGGGCAGATTCACCCCCTTGTTACTGCTCAGTACCCCGCCATGAATACATTTCAGCTTTACCGTATCCTTCTTGTTCGTGGCAGCCACCTCAAATACCAGCTTTCCATCGTCCATCAGGATACGCTCACCCACTTCACAATCTTCGGCAAACTGATCATAGGACATATAAATACTGTCCATCGTACCCTCTGCATTCACGTCGTTCAGAATAGTGATTACATCACCATGCTTCAGAGGCAGCGCATTGTCCTTTATCTTGCCTACCCGCAACTTGGGGCCCTGCAAATCGGCCAGCGTGCCTATGTGCAACTTGTACTCCTCGTTGATACGCTGAATATGTCTGATCACTTTCAGGTGATCCTCGTGCGTACCGTGACTAAAGTTCAGACGGAACACGTCAACCCCCTCCTTGACCAGCTCAAGCAGCTTTTCATAGGTATTGCACGCCGGACCAACTGTCGCAACTATTTTGGTGTTCTGGGAGCCGTCTTTGCGCAGCGGCGATTTGTTAATTTGCAACAAAGAAGCTGCTTCAGCAAGTGTCATAACCGGAAGGTTTGTTTTTAGTGTAAAAACTACAATAAGTCGGGTGCAAAAGTACGCATTGCGAACAATTGCGCAAACGAATAATTCTGCTTCAATAAACAACCATCGTACTGAATTAGTTAAACGATGCCCAATTTTTTTTCGGAATGTGAATGTGACAAAATTTTTAACATTAAAAATTTAAAAAAATAGAATTACAACCGGTAGTATCAACTTAAAAATTCCACGCAAAAATTTTTTTTAAACCCATTACCGCCGTTTCTTTGCGCTTGAAAAACTGATTTTTTCACCTAAAGTTTAAAAACAACATGACTATTGCCGATCGCGTAAAAAAAACCATCGTTGACAAACTCGGTGTCGACGAGTCTGAGGTAGTGGCTGACGCGCATTTCATCAATGACCTGGGCGCAGATTCTCTCGATACCGTTGAACTCATCATGGAATTCGAAAGAGAATTCGAAGTGTCTATTCCGGACGACCAGGCAGAGAATATCCAGACTGTAGGTCAGGCCATCGCTTACCTCGAGGCCAACTGCAAGTAATATTCCTACCCTGTTGCTATCAGACAGTATCAGGTATCCCGAATTTTTTCACACTGAAAAAATTCGGGATTTTTGTGTGCCCGTTTGTACGATAACAGGATATCAGTTGCGCCTGAATTTGTATTGTAACTGACTTTTATCGCCAGCGAAGGTATCCCGGCAACCTGATACCGACAATCAAACCAAACTAATACCGGCAGTATTTGTTACTTTTGCCGGCGGTCAAGTTTTTTGTACCGGCAGTTTATCTGAAAATCAGTCAAATCAGAATTTCTGGCATTATGAAAAGAGTTGTTGTAACCGGAATCGGCGT
>CAIYFY010000278.1 GCA_903925535.1 uncultured Bacteroidota bacterium
GATCCGGCAGTGCCTCCTGGCCAGACCTGGGTGACTGCTCCTTTCAATCTCGATGCCGAGAAATACCGGATCGAGAGCTGGCGGGCCTGGTGGACCGACCTGATGATTGGTCAGCAGACCAGTGTACTGGAGCGCATGACACTGTTCTGGCACAACCACTTTGCCACACAAACAGGCATCGTATTCTGGGGCAGATCGGTGTATGAATACAACCAGCTGCTCAGGCAACACGCTCTCGGCAATTTCAGGGCACTCACCAAAGCCGTTACACTCGAAGGAATGATGCTCATTTACCTCAATGGCTTTCTGAACTCCCGGGATGCACCCGACGAAAACTACGCCCGCGAACTGCAGGAATTGTTCACCATTGGGAAGGATAACCCCGACCACTACACAGAGGATGATGTGATCGCGGCCGCGCGCGTACTCACCGGATGGCGCATCAGTTTCAGCGACAACAGCACCTTCCAGTCGCCGCTCGAACACGATTTCGGCAGCAAGCAGTTTTCTTCCTTCTATAACAACACGGTCATTCAGGGCAATGTGGATGCAGAAGTGGAGCTCGACGCCCTGCTCGACATGATTTTTGCGCGCCCGGAAGTAGCCGAGTTTGTATGCCGCAAAATTTACCGCTGGTTTGTTTATTACCATATTGATGACAACATCGAACAAACCATCATCAAACCCCTGGCACAGATTTTCCGCGACAGCAACTATGAAATCAGACCCGTGGTGGAGACGCTGCTCAAAAGCGAACATTTTTTCGCGGCGGCACAAACAGGCTGCTTCATCAAGACACCTGTGGATATCGTTGCGGGTGTCATACGCTCTTTCAACGTGACGGTGCCGGCAAGTACGCCGTGGGACGGACTCGTCATGCGCTATTATCTCTCTTCCTTCATGGCCGCCATGAGTATGCTGCCCGGAGACCCGCCCAATGTGGCAGGATGGCAGGCGTTCAGACAGTTCCCGCAGTTCTACCGCACATGGATCAATGGCGACACCGTGAGAAACCGCAATGCCTTCACCGATGTCATGGTCGCCAGCCTGCTCGCCACCGACAATGACGTCATGCGTATTGACCTGATACAGTTCGCCAAACAGTTTGCCAACCCGTCGGACCCGGTAGCACTCGTGGATGACATCACCCGACTGCTGCTGCCACAACCACTGTCGGTCTCCAAAAAGTTTTTGCTGAAATCCATACTGCTCTCCGGGCTGCCTTCCGATTTCTACTGGACGGCCGCGTGGAATGCCCATATCACCGACCCGGCCAATGCCATGCTCCGCGAGGTTGTCAATAACAGGCTCATCGGACTGCATTACTATATTTTGAGGTTACCCGAATTCCAGCTCTGCTGATTTTGAGTAGTAAACGCTGTTTTCACCGCTATTTTCGGAAGAATCATGAAAAATCACACCCAACACAGCAAGCTGAGCCGGAGAAAGTTCCTCAAAACCGCCGGACTGGCCGCCGCCATTACACCTTTTGCCTATAACGGGCTGGCGATCAATCCTTTGTCAGAATCCTCCATATTCAAAAAACTGGGCGGTTCCGTGAATATCAGCAATAAAATCATGGTGTTCATCGAGCTGAACGGCGGAAACGACGGTCTGAACACCTTCATACCACTCGACCAGTACAACAGGCTGTCGGTTCACCGGCCCCGGGTACTGATCCCGGAAAACCAGGTGCTGCCCCTGTCAGGTGTTTCCGGTTCCGGACTACACCCCGCCATGCAGCGCATCCGGGAGATGTTTGACAACGGAATGGTTTCCATCGTGCAAAACACGGGATACCCCGGTCAGGACTACTCCCACTTCCGCTCCATGGATATCTGGATGACAGGCGCCAACAGCGATGAGGCACTCGGCAGCGGCTGGCTCGGACGGATGCTCGACCATGAATATCCGGGCTATCCCGACGGTTACCCCAACACCGGCGCACCCGACCCGCTCGCCATCAATATCGGCACGGTATCCCCTGTGTCGCTCATGGGCAACTCCTTTCCGATGGGGATATCCATTGGAAATGTCAATGAAGCCTACAGCCTGATTAACGATTTCGCAGAGCCAGTACCCAACAATCCATACGGCGACGAACTGGCCTATATCAGGGCCATCATGCAGAATACCAAGGTGTACTTCGACGTGATTAAAGAAGCCGCAGCCATCGGACAAAACCTGACGGGCCTGTACCCGGCCGAAGGAGACAACACCCTGGCCGATCAGTTGCGCATCGTCGCAAAACTGATCAACGGAGGACTGCAGACGCCCGTCTATATGGTATCTATCAACGGCTTTGACACCCACTCCGAACAGGTGGAACAGGATGCACCCGCAGCAGGTATGCACGCAGAACTGCTCGGAAAAATATCGGAGGCCGTGTATGCGTTTATGGATGATGTCAGGCTCATGGGCAAATCGGACTCCGTTTGCGCCATGACCTACTCCGAGTTCGGTCGCACCATCGGCGACAACCTCAGTCGCGGAACTGACCACGGTGCGGCAGCGCCGCTGTTCGTGTTCGGGAAAAGTGTGATACCCGGTATCATCGGTGCCAATCCGGTCATACCCGCCAGTCTGAATGCTTCCGCCGATATACCCATGCAACACGATTTCAGGCAGGTATATGCGTCGGTTATTCAGGACTGGTTTGATGTGGGCAACCCGGGAGAGGTGCTCAACGGGAACTTCCAGACACTGCCCATCTTCAAAATGTCGTCAGGAACACAGGAAGGTCCGGAACGCCCGGGCTGGCAAACCGGCAGCTATCCCAATCCCGTACGCTCCACCGCCACCATCACGTTCACCATTCCGTCCGCACAGGTCAGCATCTTCCTGCTCGACGGCCAGGGACGGCAGATCAGAAAAATTGCTGAAGGAAACTACACAGCAGGTACCCACCAGGCTGTTTTTGAGCGGGACGGACTGCCCTCGGGAAACTATTTCTATACCCTGCGGGTGAACGGGATGAGCGTCACCCGAAAACTGCTCCTCCTGTAATATGAATGCTGCCAACAGACCAGTACTTCTTTTCGACGGCGTTTGCAACCTGTGCAATGCCTCCGTGCAATGGGTATTATTGCGCGACAAACAGGGTGTTTTTCGTTTTGCCTCGCTCCAGTCCGACTTCGGACGGCAGTTGCTCACCGGGCACGGTCTGGACCCCGGCGACCTGAGCAGCGTGGTGCTCACAGACGGAGAAAAGATCTGGCTCAAATCCGATGTTCCGCTCGAAATATTCCGAAGACTGGGCGGCTGGTGGAAAATACCGGCGCTTCTTCGGTTCATTCCGCGTCCGGTCAGAGATACAGTCTATGATTTCATTGCCCGAAACCGGTACCGGTGGTGGGGACAGCGCGAGCAGTGCATGATGCCACGAAAAGAATGGAAAGACCGGTTTATTCAGGTATGACGACCAAAGTGCTGAACAGACGCCACGTCATAATATGCAAAAACATGTCTCTCCGTATAAAAAAGTCAATACAGCACAAATTCCGGCAACTACAGCATTATTGTAGGATGCCGGCGGACCCGACCTTTGCATCAACAAAATTTCTCTGACATGCAGAATCTGAACGAAACACCCACCATGGCTCCAACAATGCAGCCAACGATGCAAACCAACCAGGCGCACAAGGATATTCCGGGCAATCCTTCGGTTGCCAAGAGCAGCGTGAACAAACTCAACGACCGGTCAGGAGGCCAGGCCCTCCGCGTGATGAGCGAGGAAGACTGGGCATTCTGGAAGCACAATGGCTATATTGTCATTAAAAATGCCATTCCGCGCGAACAGGCCCTCCAAACCGCCGCTTTTCTCTGGGAGTTTGAAGAAAAGGACCCGAACAACCCCGATACCTGGTATGCGCCCCCGCGCGCGGAGATGCGCATGAAGGAACTCACCAACAGCGGTATGGTGGAGGTATATAACCACCAGTTCCTGTGGAATAACCGGCAGACGCAACGCGTGTACGATGCCTTCGTGGACGTCTGGGGCACCGAAAAACTATGGGTCACCATTGACCGCGCCAACCTGAATCTCCCTTCGCGTCCCGGACACGAATTCCGGGGATTTATCCACTGGGACTACGACCCTGAAACTCGCCCGCAGAATGTACAGGGCGTACTTGCGCTCGCCGACCAGACCGACGAAAATATGGGTGGATTTCAGTGTGTACCCGAGCTCTACCGCGTGTATGACACCTGGAAACTGACCCAGCCGGAAGACCGGAACCGTTTTCAACCCGATATCACGGGCTTTGAGCTGGTAAAAGTGAAAATGGAGGCCGGCGATCTGCTCATTTTCAACTCCACCCTTGCACACGGTATCCGACCCAACCTGTCGGACAACAAGGTGCGTATGGCTCAGTATATCTCCATGATGCCCGCCGAGGAAGACAACGCTCCGCTCCTGGACTGGCGCATACGCTCCTGGCGCGACCGGATTGCGCCGGAGGGGTATGCCTTCCCGGGAGACCCGCGCAACTGGGAACAGACGCGCTACTCCACCGCTGAATTATCTGAACTGGGCAAAAAACTCCTCGGACTGGAAAAATGGTAAATCAACCTGCTGCCACACTCAATAATGGCGTTGAAATGCCTCTGCTGGGCCTCGGATGCTGGGATATGAACGGCAAAGAGGCCCAGCAGGCGGTAGAAACGGCCCTTGAAATCGGGTACCGACTCATAGATACTGCCTCCATGTACGAAAATGAGACTGAAGTCGGCAACGGCATCAGTCAGGCTGCCGTACCGCGATCCGATATTTTCGTCACCACCAAAGTGAACAATTCCGATCAGGGGTACGATTCTACCCTGCGCGCCTGTGAGGTCAGTATGAAAAAACTGGGGACCGACTACCTGGACCTGTATCTGGTTCACTGGCCGATACGCGGCAAGCGCCGCGACACCTGGCTGGCGCTGGAGCGCTTGCTCGGTGAAGGAGCAGTTCGCGCCATTGGCGTGTGCAACTACACCATTCCATTCCTGCAGGAGCTCGATGAATACGCTTCCGTCGTACCCGCACTCAATCAGGTGGAGTTCACACCCTACCTGTTTCAGAAAGAGCTGCTCGACGATTGCAGCCGGCGCAGAATCCTGTTGCAGTCGTGGGCTCCACTGCTGCGCGGACAGCGTTTCAGCGACCCGAAACTGATTGGAATGGCGCAGAAATACGGGAGGACGCCCGCGCAGATACTCATCAGATGGGGACTCGACCATGGTATTTCCACCATACCCAAATCGGCTTCACCGGCGCGTTTGCGGGAGAACTTCGGCGCTGTGGAATTCCAAATCAGCGAGGAAGACATCGAAGAGATGGACGGATGGAATGAAAACTTCAGGATGTCGGGACTTGATCCGGAGGTACACTGGTGAACTCCTCTGCTGCATCGGGTACTTTCCCTTCCACCAGAAACCGCAGCACATCACCGGTAACACCTGCGAGGCCCAGGTGGTGCCCTCCTCCGTGCGCGCGCAGTAGACGGCTGCCGGGCCAGTATGCATGATAGCGGAGTGCATTGGAGAATGGAGTTACGTCATCATTCGGATCGTGTACCAGCAGCGTCTGTACCTCCCGGAGGCTGCTGCCCAGTTTGGCAAAATCAAAATCTTCCAGCGGTTTGCCCACAATGACCTCTACCTCCCTGACAAGATTGTCATAAACACCGGGCCACAGTCCGATAGCATCGCGGTAAGCCTCAAAAAGCCGGGCTGCGTGACTGAACGATGCCATGATAACGGCCCTTTTCGGACGCATTTCGGGCGACAACCGGCTGATGGCCCGCACTGCACTGGCACCTCCGAATGAATGTGCCAGTACAGCTGCCGGGCGACCATATTTACTGATCAGGCCCTCCTGAATCTCGCTGTTCAGGATAACATTGCAGAAGCGACCGGGGTTGAGGCCATGTCCGGGCGGATCGTAGGCGATAACCCGGTATCCGGCATTGAGCAAAACAGGAACATAATGGCGCCAGCGTCCGGCATTGTAACGCCAGCCGTAACAAAGCAGTATCATTTCCCCGTTTTCGGGGCCCCAGTGATATTCCACCACCGGATAACCGGCAACAGTACATCGCACCTGGCGCGCTGTATCAATAAACTGGAGTTCTTTGGGTCTGAGATTGGGTTTGGGAGGCCTTCCGAATAACCGGTAAGCGCCGTGAGCGGCAGATTTCGGACTTACAATCCCCCACAGATTGAAGGTCAGTCCGACAAGACGATAAAACAGTTTTTGTGACATAGCTGACATGAATACGGAGTCGTTCTGTATTCAGGCGACAAAGGTACGCAGAGGCAAGCGCAGAGTAGCGCAAAGAGACTTTTTCTGCGCTACTCTGCGTTGTACCCGGCGTAACTCTGCGGTTAAACAAAACTAAGCCTGGACCTGAACAGGCTTCCGGGAATGTCCCCGAAAAGGAGCAGAAAATTCAAGATGTGGTTAGTCGGGGGGTACTTCGGAAAGCAATTCTGTCAAATACAATCAGATTTTGGATATATCCCTGCCCGACCGCACCCGACCTGTGTTGCTGCTTGTGAACATTCCAAAATAAAGTATGTTTTAAAATCTGCTTTCCCGGAAGACCATCACAGTACATAAAAAATATCCATGCGCACCATCGCCACTCTCCTGCTTTCCCTCACACTCGGTATTGCTTCTGCTCAGAACGGCACGCTGTCGGGTTCCGCCAAAGACAAACTCACTCAGGAGCCGCTCATCGGCGCCACCATCCAGATTGAAAGCGCCCAACTCGGTGCAGCTACTGATGTGGAGGGCAATTTCAGGATCTCCAATATCACGCCCGGGAGCTACAATATCACGGTGTCTTATGTGGGCTATACTACCCAGACCCGTTACAATGTGGTTATCACCTCCGGAAATGCCAGTTTCCTGAACTTTGAACTGGAACCAGCCGCTGCTTCCGAACTGGGAGAAGTTGTCATTTCCGAAAACAGAAGTGTAAAAATCGCCTCTGTCGAAACGCCCGTTTCCATTAAAAATCTTTCAACAGAGGAAATAAAAAGCAACCCGGGTGGCAATTTCGACATCTCCAAGGTGGTGAGTATGCTCCCCGGTGTGGGAGGCACTCCCGGCGGCGGCAGCTTCCGCAATGATCTGTTGATACGCGGCGGCGGTCCGAGCGAAAATGTGTATTACCTCGACGGGGTGGAAATTCCGGTACTGAACCACTTCTCCACGCAGGGTGCTGCCGGCGGCCCTACCGGCATGCTCAATGTGTCGTTTATCGAAGACGCCACGCTTACTTCCTCCGCTTTCGGTGCGAAATACGACAATCCGCTCTCCGCTGTACTGCAGTTCAAACAACGCGATGGCAACCCCGACCGGGTACAAGGCAACTTCCGCGTGTCGGGTACGGAGGTAGCGCTTACCACCGAAGGACCTGTCGGCAACAAAACCACCTTCCTGGCCTCCGCACGCCGCTCCTATCTCGAGTTCCTGTTCGGCGCTATCGGACTCCCTATTCGCCCCAACTACTGGGATTTCCAGTACAAAATAACCCATAAAATCAACGCCAAAACCACGCTCTCGGCCATCGGACTCGGTGCCATTGATGATTTTTACTTCGAAGCACCCAAGGATGCCACCCCCGAAAATCTGTATGTGCTCAGCTCCAATCCGGGTATTAACCAGTGGAACTACACACAGGGTTTCACACTGAAACGCCTCGTCGAAAACGGATTCTGGAATCTGACATTCAGCCGGAATATGTACGACAACAAACTGGATCAGTTCACGGATAACTTCGACGGCAAACAATCGGACGAATCCAAAAGAACCCTGAAACTGCGCTCCCAGGAAATCGAAAACAAACTCAGGTTCGATCATAACACCTATTATGGAAACTGGAAGCTGTCGTGGGGCGCCGGTCTGCAGTATGTCAAGTACAATAACGCCACGCAGGCGCGCATACGACCCGAAATACGCGACTCTGTAGGCAATCTGATTCAGCCGGCAATCACAACCAGCTTCACCACTGCCATTGATTTCTTCAAGTACGGTCTGTTCGGACAAATAAGCCGCACGTTTCTGGGCGAAAAACTGGGTGTATCACTCGGTATCCGCGCCGATGGCAACTCGTTCACCGACGAAGGGAATGCCCTGCAGCAAACCCTGAGCCCGCGACTGAGTGTCAGCTATGCACTGGCACCCGACTGGAAAGTGAGCGCCAGCGCCGGACGGTATTTCAAAATTGCTCCCTACACCGCCCTGGGCTTCCGCGACGAAAACAACACCCTCGTCAACCGAAATTTGCCCTACCTGCGCTCCGATCACCTGGTGGCCGGCATGGAATATCTACCCACCAAAACGCTGCGCCTTACGCTCGAAGGTTTTTACAAGAAATACGCCAACTACCCCGTCTCCAACCGCACCGGAATCTCGCTGGCCAATCAGGGTGCCGACTTCGGTATCATCGGAAACGAAAGACTCACCGGAAACGGTACAGGCGAATCGTACGGCTTTGAACTTTTCGCCCAGCAGAAACTCAACAGAAATTTCTTTTTCGTGGGCTCCTATACACTGTTCTGGACCCGTTTTGCCGGTCAGGACGGCCGACTGATCCCCTCTTCCTGGGATAATCGCCACCTCGTGGCGCTCACCGCCGGCAAGAAATTCAAAAGGAACTGGGAGCTGGGCCTGAAATACCGCTATCAGGGCGGTGTACCCTATACGCCCATTGACCTGATAGAAAGCCAGCGCAATTACACGGTAGTCGGCCGCGAAATTCTCGACTACAGCCAGCTGAACAGCCTGCGACTCGCCGGATTCAGTCAGCTCGATATGCGCCTCGACAAGAAATGGAATTTCCGCAGGGCCACACTCGATCTGTTCCTCGACGTGAGCAACCTGCTTGGCACAGCCACCCCGTCATTCCCGGCATTCACCCTGCAGCGCAACGCGGAGAACACCGCTTTTGCCACCACCGACGGCAAACCACTGGCCGCCGACGCATCCAATGGTATCCCGATCATACTTGATACGGATAGCGGAGCGCCAATTCCGTCAATTGGTATTATCTTTGAGTTCTGATCGGGCGCATCTTGTGCCCGAAGTAAAACTCAAATCTCCGAATCATGAGAAAATTGAAACTTCAGGTGCAATTGTCGGTGGACGGCTTCGTGGCCGGTCCCGACGGTGAGATGGACTGGATGACATGGGAATGGGACGAAAAACTGATGAAGTACGTCGGCGATCTGACCGAACCGGTTGACTGTATCCTGCTGGGCCGCAAAATGGCCAAAGGGTTCATTGACTCCTGGGAGGGAAGGGCCGCCGAACAGGGACCGGCTGAACCATTTTCCATGAAAATGGACAATACTGCCAAGGTGGTTTTTTCACAAACGCTGAGGCACATTGACTGGAAGAATGCCACGCTGGCCGACAGAAAACTCGACGAGTATGTCAACTGGCTGAAAGAACAGGACGGCGGCGACATCATTGTGTACGGAGGCGCCGGGTTTGTAGCATCCCTCATCCGGCACAATCTGATTGATGACTATTTCCTGTTCATCAATCCGGCCGCCATCGGGAAAGGACTACCCATTTTCACCGGAAGACTCCCGCTCCGGCTTGTCAGCTCCACTGCCTTTGATTGCGGGATCACAGCACAGCACTACCAACCGGCGAAGCCATGACAAAGAAGCAAAAGAATTTCCGTCTGGGGCTTTTCATAGCCTATCTGGTTATCTGGGCCCTGCTGGCCATCAATCCTGTTTACCGCGAAGACTGGCTGCTGGAAAATATCCTTGTCTTCGCCGGGGTTCCGTTTATCGTCTGGCTCGACCGGCGTACTCCGCTCTCCAGCCTGTCCTATACCCTGATCTTCCTGTTCATGGTGCTCCACACCTACGGATCCCATTACACCTACTCCGAAACACCGGCAGGGCGCATGGTATCTGACTGGCTTGGTCTCGAACGCAACCACTACGACCGGTTTGTGCATTTCCTCTGGGGATTCCTGCTCACCATCCCGCTTTTTGAAATATTCAGAAAAAAGGTGAGCCGCAAACGACTGGTGCTGGACTTCATCTTCGCCGGGAGTATCCTCCTGACCCTCGGTGTCGCATACGAGTTTATGGAGTGGGCTGCAGCGGTGGTGGTAGCCCCCGAGGCAGGTACCGCTTTCCTCGGCACACAGGGCGATATCTGGGATGCCCAAAAGGACCTCCTGATGAATGTGGTGGGTACCTTTGCAGCCGTAGTCTTCTGGCCTTTTATTGTCAAACAACCCAAACAGCATGAAACTCAGGGGTAAAATTGCGCTGGTCACAGGTGCAGGCAAGGGTATAGGTGCGGCCATCGCCAGGGGCTTTGCCGCGGAAGGCGCCACCGTCATCGTCAACGATATTCCGGAGGCCACTTATACAGAGCATATCGTGCAGGAAATCCTGAACAACGGAGGTAACGCCGAAGTCGCCTATGCCGATTTGTCGCGTGTGGCAGAAATAAAGCGTCTGTTCGGACATATACGCGAAAAACACGGCCGCCTCGATGTACTCGTCAATAACGCAGGCATTACCGGGTGGAGCGACTTTTTTGAAACGGAGGAGGCTATTTTCGACCGGGTGGTTCAGCTCAATCTCAAAGGCACCCTCTTCTGTACCATAGAGGCTGCGAAATTGATGCGCGAAACAGGAGGAGGAAGCATCATTAATATATCATCCGTGGTGACAGCCCTCAGTGTAAAAAACCTGATTTGCTATGTCGCCACCAAGGGAGGTATCGAAGCCATGACCCGGCAGATGGCCGTGGAACTGGCTCCCCACAAAATCAGGGTCAACTGTTTCGGTCCGGGCCCCATCAATACCGAACGCAATCTGTCGGAAGACCCCGATTACCGGGAGAACTGGGGAAGTGTTATCCCGCTGCAACGCTCGGGAGAACCGGAGGAAATGGTCGGTCCGGCCCTGTTCCTCGCATCCGACGATGCGTCTTTTGTTACCGGACAGATGTTCTACGCCGACGGAGGCTGGGGCGTTCAGGGTAAAATTTCGGAAGCAAGCATGAACAGTCAGCTTTCCAATACAAAAGATAGATAGAGTACGCTAATTTTGCCCCCCTAAAACTGCCCACACATGCAGAATTACGCAGAAATACAGGCGCTCAACCAGCAGATCCAGATAGAAAGCGCCTTCGTTGACACACTGAAAGCAGAAACTGCCCGCGTCATCGTCGGTCAGGAATACATGATCGAGCGGCTGCTCATAGGCCTCCTCACGCGCGGGCATATCCTGCTCGAAGGCATGCCCGGACTGGCCAAAACACTGGCCATCAAGACGCTCGCACAGGCCGTTGACGCACGCTTCAGCCGCATACAGTTTACACCCGATCTGCTGCCGGCCGATGTGGTGGGCACCATGATTTATAACCCGGCAAAATCCGAGTTCACCGTCAGGAAAGGCCCGGTATTTGCCAATTTCGTGCTGGCCGACGAGATCAACCGCGCACCTGCCAAGGTGCAGAGTGCCCTGCTGGAGGCCATGCAGGAGCGACAGGTCACCATCGGAACCGAGACGTTTGTGCTTGAAGAGCCATTCCTCGTGCTGGCCACCCAAAACCCGATCGAGCAGGAAGGCACCTATCCGCTGCCGGAAGCACAGGCCGATCGCTTTCTGATGAAGGTCAGAATCGGGTATCCCACCCGGAATGAAGAACGCAGCATCATACGCCACCACCTGAGTGGCGAACATCCACACATACACAAGGTGGTTTCGGTGGCAACCCTCCTGCGCGCACGCGAGGTGATGCACGGAATTTACATGGACGAGAAAATAGAGCAGTACATTCTCGACATCGTTTTTGCCACCCGGGAGCCGGCTCAGTACGGACTGCAGTCGCTGGCTCCCCTGCTGCAATACGGAGCCTCACCGCGTGCCAGCATTGCCCTCGCACAGGCGTCGCGTGCGCTGGCCTTCCTGCGCCACCGCGGCTATGTGGTTCCCGAAGATGTACGCGCCGTCTGTGCCGACGTGCTCCGCCACCGAATCGGACTCACATACGAGGCAGAGGCGGAAAACATCACCCAGGACGATCTCATTGTGCGCATATTAAATGCCGTCAGGGTGCCCTGATGTGCTTAACTGTTTCCCATCATGATACTTGTCACAGGCGCTAACGGCCAGCTCGGTCGCTGCTTTCGGCAACTGGCCGAAAATTACCCTCAGTGGACATTCCTGGCGGAAGGCTCTGATACACTCAACATCTCCGACAATGCGGCTGTAGAAGCGTATTTCAGCGCATACAAGCCCCGGTGGGTAATAAACTGTGCTGCCTATACTGCCGTTGACAAGGCAGAAAGCGAGCCGGACAGAGCCGAACTCATCAATGTGGCCGGCGTGGAGCATCTCGCCCGGGCCTGTGCCCTTCACGGAGCAGGCCTGATTCACTTCTCCACTGACTACGTCTATAACGGGAATCAGGGTAGCGCCTTCAGGGAAACTGATCCACTGGCGCCTGCAGGCGTGTACGCGCGCACGAAGCTGGCCGGAGAAAACGCAGCACTGCAGGTACTACCCGGCACCATGATCATCAGAACCTCGTGGGTTTATGCCCGCGAGGGGCACAATTTTGTGAATACCATGCTCCGACTCGGACGCGAACGCGGCCGTGTGCGCGTGGTATCGGATCAAATCGGCACCCCCACCTATGCCCCCGATCTGGCAGCAGCTGTACTGGAAATAATCAGTCAGGTGGAAAGCGGCGGTAAAAAACCGGAAGAACTGGCAGGAGTATGGAACTACTCCAATGAGGGCGTGGCGAGCTGGTACGACTTTGCTCACGCTATTTTTGAGGTAGCTGGCGTTCATGCAGCCACAGAACCCATTGAAAGCAGCGAGTATCCCACACCGGCGGTCAGGCCTTCCTTCAGCGTGCTGAACAAATCGCGTATCCGGGAGCAGTTCGGACTGCACATACCGCACTGGCGCGACAGCCTGAAGACATGCCTGTTACCGGAATCTCATATTTAGTTCATCCAGGAACTGTATCGTATCGGGCAGGCCGTTCAGAACACGAGCTGCCGGGGGCAGACTGACCGGACTGATAAAGAGTTGCGCGCCGGTGAGCAGCAGCTTGCCA
>CAIYFY010000279.1 GCA_903925535.1 uncultured Bacteroidota bacterium
CTGACGATTGTTGTGATTTGGCTGTGCGGTCAGGTGACAGCACAGAATGAAACGCGATACTCCAATATCCGAATGCGCGCACTTGAAGCGCGCCTGCCCGCTCAGTTGCTCGATTCGCTTTCCGTTTCACCCGTTCTTGTCGCCGTGACGGATACTGACGCCTGTGATACGCTTCCGGCTGCATTTTTTTCGGTCCGTGGCAAGTTTTTATACACCGATACGGCCGGATTACTCCTGTTTCGCCCCGACTGCAGGCAATTGCAGATAACGTACAGAATCCTGCCATACGATTTGCAGGCACCCGTTCTCCGGCTTGATACCACCGCGATCAGGCGCAGAGTGGTGCAGGATGCCATCGAGTTTGATTATACACCCTACGAACCGGCCAAAAAGCCCTGGGAAAGCAGCGGACTAAAGTCAACCGGGGTATATACACGCGGACTCTCGTTCGGAAACAGTCAGAATCTGGTTTTCAACTCCAAACTCAATCTGCAACTGGATGGGAAACTGGGAAATGACCTCGATCTGACTGCTGCACTCTCCGACAACACAATACCGGTCCAGCCCGATGGAGCTACCCGTCAGCTGAGAGAGTTTGACCGGGTTTTCATACAACTGAAACGCAAACAGTCGTCGCTTACAGCGGGCGACTACGATCTGACACGACCCAACGGTTATTTCAGCAACTACTTCAAGCGCCTGCAGGGAATCATGGCGGAGTCATATACCTTTCATGGTACTGATACTGCCAGGGTACGGGCAGCAGCGGCTGTCTCGCGGGGAAAGTTTGCCCGGCAGATTATTCAGGGAGTTGAAGGTAATCAGGGGCCATACCGACTGCAAGGCGGAGAAGGTGAGAAGTTTATCATTGTGCTTGCCGGCACCGAAAAAGTGTACATAGACGGGCAGCCGATGCGGCGTGGCCTGGAAGATGACTATGTGATTGACTACAATCTGGGGGAAATTACCTTCACACCCCGGAGATTGATCACCAAAGACAGCCGTATTATCATAGAGTTTGAGTATGCAGTTCAGACCTACCTGCGCTCTACAACGGCGGCCAATGCATCCTGGGCGATGCCCCGGGGTAAATTTTACTTCAATTTTTACTCCGAACAGGATGCCCGGAACAGCGGTGGCGTGCAGGAAATTTCTCCGGCATCGCGTTCCAGACTGGCGCAGGCAGGCGATAATCTGAAAAATGCTTTTGGCTCCGGGATTGACACACTTGAAACCTTTGACCCCAATCGGGTGATGTATGCGCTGCGGGATACCGTAATTTGCGGGATACCCACACCTGTTCTGGTGTACAGCATCAACCCGGCCGAGGCGCGTTATACAGGTCGTTTTACCGAGGTGCCGCCCGGACAAGGCAATTATGTACTGGCTCAAACCGCTGCAAACGGCCGGGTTTATCGCTGGTCGTCCCCCGATCCGGTTACCTGCCAGCCTACGGGTAATTTTGAACCAGTTGTCAAACTCATTGCACCGGAGATGCGGCAGATGTGGGCAGCGGGGAGTGAATTCAGGCCCTCCAGAAACAGTTTTGTCAACGCAGAGATTTCGGTGAGTAACCGCGATCTGAACCGCTTCTCCCCGGTTGGAAACAGCGATAACGCCGGAGTAGCCGGTTTTATTAACTGGCGACAGTCATTCAGGCCGGGTAAAGTTCCCGGTGTGTCGGCCTGGAAAGGCGGAGCGTTCGCCAGTCTGGAAGCCACTTCGCGCAATTTTCTGAGTCTGAACCCATACCGGGCACCCGAATTCCTGCGAGACTGGAATACAGATGTGAGCCGTGACACCGTGGCAGAACAGATTGGCCGGGCCGGTGTATCGCTTCAGCACGCCGGATGGGGCAATATCCGTCATGAGTTCAGCGCTTTCCGCCGACACGGGGTGTATGACGGAAATCGGCACTTTACGGCACTCTCACTCAAGAAGAATGACTGGGAGCTGGCCGCCGAGAGCAGTATCCTGAATACCTCCGGTCTGATTGAGCAGACGCAGTTTTTGCGTCCCAGGTTCGATTTGTCCAGGGTCTTTTCCCGAAAAGACTCGGTTTCCAGTAAACCGGTGCTGAAAACCGGCCTTTATTTCGAGGAGGAAAAAAACAGCCGTACCGCGTCGCTGACCGATACACTCAGCAAACTGAGCTTCCGGTATGATCTGGTAAAGATTTACATACAGACCCCCGATCCTAAAAAAGTATGGCAACTGGGCGGATTTATCTCGCGCAGAAACGACTATGCACCCTCTGGTACTGACTTCCGGCAAAGTACTGCAGCACGTGAGGTAAACCTGAATGGGGGATGGGGCAACGGGGCACTCAAAAAGAAAACCAGTCAGTCTTTTTCATGGGTTCTGACATTCCGGGAGCTGAAAATAAAGGCCCCGGAGCTGACTACGCAGAAACCGCTCAATACGTATCTCGGCAAACTGGACTATAGTATAAGCGCCCTGAAAAATGCCGTGGTGTTCACGTCCAATTACGAACTGGGCGCCGGACAGAGTCCCAGACTCGAGTTCAATTATCTGCTGGTAAATCCCGGTGACGGACAGTACGCCTGGGTTGACCGCAATCGCGACAGTATCCTGCAGGTAGACGAGATGGAAATAGCCGTCTTCCCCGATCAGGCCCGATACGCCCGGGTTGCCGTAACCACCCCGCAATATGTACGTACCAATAACGTAACCTTTAATCCCGGACTCCGGATAGAACCGGCAGCCTGGTGGCCCAAACCTGACAACAGGTTACAGAAAACAGTTGCCAGACTCAGCGCTCAGAGCAGTATTCAGATCAACCGCAGAACATATTCCGGATCTGCCGGGGTACAACCCTGGAACCCCTTTCAACTGGGTGAACTGGCCGATTCCGCCCTCGTTACGCTTGCCTACGGGTGGCGCAACATACTTTTTATCAACAAGACCAATCCTAAATGGGATGCCAGTATATCATCGGGCGACAACAGAAGCCGGCTGGCTATAACAACAGGTTTTGACGCCAGAAGTAACCGCGACATTACCCTGCATACCAGATTTAATTTTTCACCTGCATGGAGCATCGAAGCTGACATCATCAGTGGCGGCAGGTCTTCCGACAATGAAGTTTTCAATAACCGCGATTTCAGTATCAATTATACGGAGGCAGGACCAAAAATAACCTGGATACCGGGCAAGCATTTCCGGCTCGCCGGTACAGCCCGCCGCAGACAAAGCATGAACAGCATTGGCCAGCTTGAGTCGGCGAAACAGACCAACTGGAATATGGAGCTGGCCTGGACACCCGCTGCGAAGCCCGATGGACGCGGATTCAAGGGAAGTACCTCTCTTCGGATGAAGGGCGTTTTTGCCAATATTTCCTACAGCGGACAACCGAATACAGTCGTGGCATATTCCATGCTGGAGGGACTGCAAAACGGCAAAAATTTTCTCTGGAGCGTCAATCTGGATCGGCAACTATCCAAAACAGTACAGTTGACCCTGAACTACGAAGGAAGAAAGACCGGAGAAAACCGAATGGTACATATCGGCCGCGCACAGGTACGTGCATTATTCTGACCGGTAAACAAGATACCCCTGACTGGTGTTTAAAAATTTCGGGGCTGTGTTGATTCTCAATTCCTACTTTTACCCTGCAAAACATTCACTCATGTTGCTCAAGGGAGTATTGCTCGGAATCTCGCTCAGTTTTATGGTAGGCCCGCTGCTGTTTTCGGTGGTCGAAGCCTCTATTGTCAGGGGGTTCAGGGCCGGAGTAGCCGTTGCAGCTGGTATATGGTCGAGCGATTTTCTGTTCATCGGACTTATCCTGTGGAGTCTGGATTTGTTCACTACAGTTACATCTCTTCCCGGTTTTCGCTTTTGGGCAGAGGTACTGGGCGGCATGATGCTGATAGTGTTCGGAATTGTCAGTTTTTTCTCCAAGCCCAAAGCACCGAAAAATACAAGCCGGGACGTTGACAAGGCAAACGATCATCCCTATTTTCGCCTGTGGCTCCGGGGTTTTTTCATCAACCTGATTAATCCGGGCACAATATTTTTCTGGTTGGGTATCGTCAGCGCACTGGTAGCTCCCAACCACTGGACGAACTCCCAAAGCCTGACATTTCTCGGGGGGATGATCAGTGTGCTCATTGTCACAGACACCCTCAAGGCATGGGGAGCACGGAGTATCAGGCACTTTCTGACGCCACAGCATATCCGGCAGGTACAGCGTACAATCGGTATGGTACTGGCTGTATTTGGCCTCATATTGCTTTTACAGGCAGTCGGAGGCGACAGTTTTATCGTCAACTACTGACATACGTCTGAAAAACAATTCACAAAACTATAAAAGACTTCACTTTTGCAAAAAAAACGAGTCAATATGCGATCAATTCTATTGCCCCTTCTGGCCTTTTTATTTCTGGCCCCGGGCGTTACAGGACAGAATAGTCCGGACTACTGGACTGCTGTGTCTCCTGAATCAATCAGTCTGCCTGATTATGCACAGCGGACACACGAACCGCTGCGTTATTCGGCTTTCGCACTGGATTACCCGGCTGTTATTTCCTGGCTCGAAAGAGCGCCTAGGGAGTTCACTCCGGACGCCAGCCAGCGTACATACCGTGTAACGCTTCCACTGTCTGATGGCAGCAAGGAGGTGTTTTCCGTGGCCAAAACACGGGTGATGGACCCGGCGCTGGAGGCGTTACACCCCGAGATAGGTACGTACAGCGGGGTATCTGTAAATACCGCCGGAATGCAGGTACGCATAACAATTACTCCCGGATGGCACTTCCGCGCCATGATCACCAATCCGGACAAGGGAATTGAATACATCGAACCGGTGGCTGAAGGTCAGAGTACCTATTATATGGTGTATGACCGCACAGACCTCCCTAAAGACTCCAGGAGCAATATGCTGCCTACGAGGGTAGAGGTTCCGCCTGCCGATGATGAGTTGCTGGAGCAGATGACCCCGCGCGTGAGCCTGGGAGAGGCGGGTCCGGAAGAGGGTCAGCGCCTGACGGGGAATCCGGTAAATCTGAAGATTTATCGTTTCGCCTGCGCTGCAACCGGAGAGTTCTCTCAGGACAATGGCGGTACGAAGGACCTGGTTTTTCAAAAGCTGACCACCTTCACCAATCAGCTGAATGCTATTTATGAGCGGGATATCAATATTCGTCTGCAACTGATTGCCGAATCATACGATATCATTTTCCTGGATCCTGTCACCGATCCATATACAGGCAACGAAGTGGGCGGCTGGATGAGCCAAAATCCTACAATCATGCTTCAGTATCTGGGTTCTCCCGACAAATACGATGTCGGCCACGTGTTTGCGCGTTATCTGGGCGGTGCTGCCATCGGTGTAGCTGGTGGTTTGTGCTGCACGCAGTTCAAGGGCCGCGGCTGCTCTGCCTGGTACGGTCCTCCTTACGGGGACGAGTTTTTTGCCATTATTGGTCAGGAAATTGGCCACCAGTGGCGCTCGGGGCATACTTTCAACCAGTGTTTCCTCGACTCTCAGTTTGACTACGATTCAGCCTGCGAGCCCGGCAGCGGAAGTACCATTATGTCGTACAACGGCGCCTGCGGAAGCAACAATATCAGTAATGGTAATACAGCCTTGTTCTATCACGCCTGTTCGGTAGCCGAAATTCGCCGATTTGTAGAGTTTCAGGAGGGGAATACCTGTGGAAGTACACTTCCTACTACCAATACAGCTCCGATGGTTACCACGGCGTATCAGCCTGTAACATTCATCCCGGTCAGTACGCCTTTTGAACTTACAGGTTCAGCCGTAGATGCCGAGGGCGACCAGCTGACTTACGCCTGGGATCAGATTGATCTCGGACCGACCACTCCGCTCGGAACTCCCCAGGGCAATTCTCCGCTCTTCCGCTGGTTTGAGCCTACATCAAGCCCGACACGCACCTTCCCGCGCTATCAGGTTGTTCTGAACAACACCATGAGTCTCACAGAGGTATTACCCACCTACAACCGTGACATCACATTTGTACTGGTGGCTCGCGACAACAAAGCTGGCGGCGGTGGTATTGCCTGGGATACTGTCGAACTGCGCTCCACCACTGCTGCCGGACCATTTCTCGTCACTTATCCTACCAACAGTGGCGTCAAGTGGCAGACTGGCGGTTTTTATACGGTTACCTGGGATGTTGCGAATACAAACAGGGCGCCCGTAAATGCACAAAAGGTTAATATCAAACTGATCCGCGTCAATCCGAACAGTTCGGTGGTGAATGTGGCTACGCTGGCCGAGAACGTGCCCAACAACGGACGCTTCTGCGTACAGGCACCCAATGTGACCGGGACAAATCTGCGTATCAGGATTGAGGCAGCAGATAATGTGTTCTTCGATGTGTCGGATGTCAATTTTACTATCGAACAACCCGCAGCACCGGCTCTGTCGCTTTGCCCGACCCTGTCGACCGACTTCGCCTGTCTGCCTGGGGCTTATACCACCACGGTAAGTACAAGTGCCCTGGGTGGTATCACCGAACCTGTAGAACTGTCGGCCAGTGGTCTGCCTGCCGGAGCCACAGCTACCTTCAGTCCGAATCCGGTACTGCCCGGACAATCATCGCAGTTGACCATTGATTTTGCTGCCGGAAGTCAGGAAAGCACTTTTGACCTGGGAATAAAGGGAACGGCAGGTGCAGTAAACGGTGAAACATCGGTGCGTCTCAGTGTTGTCAATAATGATTTTTCGGCATTTGCTCCTGTTTCACCGGCGAACGGTGCTTCCGGCGTGAACCCGCAGCCGGCACTGCGCTGGAACGGCGTAGCTGATGCCGACAGATACGACGTCGAACTCGCATCATCCCCTTCATTCACAGCAGGTACCATCATTGCTTCGAAGTCGGGTGTGCTGGTTGATACATTCCAGACGCCTGTTGTACTGCAGGAAGGAGAAGTGTATTACTGGCGTGTAAGGCCAGTCAACGACTGCGGTACCAAAGGCTGGTCGGAACCTCAGGTATTCGTCGTGGCTGTGCAAACCTGCCTGAGCATCGAAGCCAGTGATGTCCCGAAGAATATCTCTGCCAATGGAACACCAACGGTCGAATCCAAGATCACTGTCAATGCCGGTGGCGCAATCAGTGATGTCAATATCACCAAAATACAGGGTACGCACCAGTTCTTTAAAGATCTGGAGGCCCGCCTGGTGAGTCCGTCGGGTACTGAAGTACTGCTGTGGAAGGATAAGTGCTCAGGCTATAACGGTAACTTCAACTTTGGTATGGATGATGGAGCTACGGGACCGTTCTCCTGTCCTCCACCCACCAACGGGAATGCATACAAGCCATCTTCGCCGCTTTCCGTTCTGAACGGACAGAACTCGGCAGGCACCTGGACGCTGCGTCTGAAAGACAATGTCATCAGCTCGGGCGGCACGCTCATCGCCTTTACACTTCAGATCTGCTCCAACGTGGCGCTGAATGCTCCGCTCCTTGTAACCAATAATCCGCTGTCACTGCCGTCGGGGTCAAATGCGGCTATTACGGAGGGGCTCCTCAAAGCCGAAGACCCCAATAATACGCCACAGCAACTCACTTATACCGTGATGACACTGCCTGCCAACGGCGAGCTGAGCATCAATGGTCTTGCTGCGCAAGTTGGCGACCAGTTCACACAGGCCGAAATCAGCAGCGGTGCGGTGCGCTATTACGATTACGGGCTTGCCCTCGGCGATGATCACTTCTGGTTTGCCGTTACAGACGGGGAGGGCGGACTGGTAAGCGGCAAGTTTGTAGTAAAACCTGCAGTTGGCGTTCAGACACCGGGACTGGCAGATTTCGATCTGGCTCCCAACCCGGCGGCCTCCTTTGCAACACTTTCACTCGCCGAGGCACTTGATTCCGACAGCCGGGTCTCTGTCTTTAACTCGGCCGGACAAGCGGTGCGTACATGGCAACTGGCAGGCGGAGTTCACAGTCTGAGAATGGATCTGCAGGGTATCCCGCAGGGTGTTTATATCGTTGCGCTCGAGACTGACACCCTGAAACTGGTTAAAAAACTGGTTGTTTCGGTTCGTTAAATTGCGAATACATTACAAATACGAACGCCGTCTTGCAGATATTTGTCTGGGAGACGGCGTTTATTTTTCAGAAGAAGCAATCATTTATTGAAAATGAACGAGATCTGGCAAAGTTTCATCAGCGGTATGCTCGCTACCACCTGGCTGGAGTTTACAGCCGTAGTATTCGGCATTCTCAGTGTGATTTACTCCCGGGCCGAGAATATTCTGGTGTATCCCACCGGACTGGTCAATACTACGTTATATATCTATCTGAGTGTACAGGCCGGCCTGTACGCAGAGGCCAGTGTGAACGGGTATTACACGATTATGAGTATAGCAGGCTGGATTTGGTGGAGTCGGAAGAAGGAAGATGGTGCAAGCCAGCTTCTGATTACCAGTTCCTCGGCAACAGACTGGCGAGATGCCCTCCTTTTTTTCGGTATTTTCTGGATTTTGCTCTGGTGGCTGCTCAGCCGGTTTACAGACAGCTCAGTACCACTGGCCGACGGATTCGCGGCGGCTTCAGCCTACACGGGCATGTGGCTGATGACTCGGAAGAAACTGGAGAACTGGATCTGGTGGATTATCACCAACATAGCTTCCATCCCGCTGTATTTCACAAAGGGATTTGTGTTCACCAGCTTTCAGTATCTGGTCTTTCTGATACTGGCTGTGCTGGGTTATGCAGCATGGCGCAGAAAAATGTACGACAGTTCGTTCATCCGCGGAGCTGGCTGAAGGTGCTGCCAGCTCCGCGGATGAACGAACTTTTCCCGCAGTGATATTCGGGGTGCCGTCATCCGGGTGTTTTAAAGTCCGGCGGCAAGCCGATTATGCGAAAGCGGCAGCCACCAGATCGGCCTGTTCTTTCTCGTGTGCTTTCGGGAAGCCTGTCGCTGGTGAAGCGGCTGCGCGGCGTGCAGAGCATTTCCAGTTGTACTGGCTGTGATTGATGGCGATATGGCTCCAGGCGCCCATGTTGGCGGGCTCTTCCTGTACCCACATCAGTTCGGCGCCTTTATATTTTTTCAGCAGCGCCTCGAACTGTGTTTTCGGGAAAGGATAGATCTGCTCCAGACGAACAATAGCTATATCTTCTCTGCCGTCTTCCTGCTGTTTTTTGAGCAGGTCGTAGTAAACCTTCCCTGAGCAAACCAGTACGCGTTTCACTTTTTTGGCACTGGCGCCTGCATCGTCAATAAGCTCCCTGAAGCGGGTTCCGGTCTCGATTTCGCTGATTTCACCCAGATTGAATGGCGCACGGAGCGTTGATTTGGGCGACATCACGATGAGCGGCTTCCTGAAGGGGCGTACAATCTGTCGGCGCAGCAGGTGGAAGAAGTTGGAAGCAGAAGTGACGTTGGCCACGGTGACATTGTTCTCGGCACAGCCCTGCAGGAATCGCTCCAGACGGGCAGAGGAGTGCTCGGGACCCTGGCCCTCATAGCCATGCGGGAGTAGCATCACCAGTCCGCTCATGCGCTGCCACTTGCTCTCGCCGGCGAAAATGAACTGGTCAATAATCGTGCTGGCTCCGTTGGCAAAGTCGCCGAACTGCGCTTCCCAGATTACCAGAGCATCGGGTGTGGAGAGAGAGTAACCGTATTCGAATCCGAGTACTGCGTATTCGCTCAGCAGCGAGTTGAAAATACGGAACTTGCCCTGATCAGCTGACAGACCTTCGAGGCGGTTCAGTTCATGGTAGTCATTGGCGTCAATCACACAGGCATGGCGGTGGCTGAATGTGCCGCGCTTCACATCCTGACCGCTCATGCGAATATCGCGACCTTCGAGCAGCAGCGACGAATAAGCGAGCAGTTCGCCCAGTTGCCAGTCAATCTTGCCAGACGCCACCAGTTGTTTCTTGGCGTCGTTCAGCTTGGAAATCTGGGATATGGGTGTGAAGCCGTCGGGGAACGTGAGCAGGTGATTCAGCACCTTGTCAATTACCTGGCGAGAGATACCGGTTTCAGGACTTTCCTGAAAATCCTTGTCGTCAATTGTTTTGCGGAGTGCTTTCCAGTGCATCTCCGGTTCCTGATACGTATAGGGGAGCGGTTTCTGACGGACATTGTCCAGACGGGCCTGCAGATCGGCCCGGAAACGGGCCTCCATATCCTTCGCCAGTTGTTCGTCTACATCGCCACGGGCAATCAGCGTACGCGTATAGAGCGAGCGCGGATCCTCGTGCTTTTCGATGATTTTCCACATTTCCGGCTGTGTGAAACGCGGTTCATCGCTTTCGTTGTGGCCGTTTCGGCGGTAGCAAACCACATCCAGGAATACGTCGGTATTGAACTTCTGGCGGTATTCGATGGCCAGTTCTGCGGCATAAACCACCGCCTCCGGATCATCGCCATTCACGTGAAACACCGGTGCTTCCACTACTTCCGCGATACTGCTGCAGTAGTGACTGCTGCGTGCATCTTCCCAGCTGGTGGTGAAGCCAATCTGGTTATTGATAACAAGGTGGACGGTTCCCCCCGTATTGTAGCCCTCCAGATTCATCATCTGAATCACTTCATACACAATGCCCTGGCCCGCCACGGCAGCATCGCCGTGTATAAGAATCGGGATGACACGGTCGAAGTTGTCGGTGTACATGATATCCAGTTTGGCCCGGCAGAAGCCTTCCACAACCGGGTTAACGGCTTCGAGGTGGCTGGGGTTGGGAAGCAGCTTGACATATGCCTTCCGCCCGTTGAGCGCTTCCACCTGGGAAGAATATCCCTGGTGATATTTTACATCACCCGATCCGAAACTCTGATCGGGGATAGATTTGTCTTCAAAAGCACTGAATATCTGTTCGTAGGTTTTTCCAACGATGTTGCACAATACATTCAGACGTCCGCGGTGTGCCATACCGATAACCACCTCTTCAATCGGTGTTTCCATTTCGGCAGCGCGGTTAATCATGGCATCGAGTGCTGCGATAGCCGACTCACCGCCTTCCAGTCCGAAACGCTTCTGACCGACGAACTTGGTAGCAAGGAACTGTTCAAAGCCCACAGCTCCATTGATTTTTTCCAGAATCCGGCGCTTTTTGTCGAGCGAAAACCCGTAGTCTGAAGCCAGATTTCTGCTCTCGATTTTATCGCGGAGCCAGTCGTGTTTCTCCTGATTGAATACGTGGGTGAACTCGAATCCGATATTGCCACAGTACAATTTTCTCAACCGGTCAATAATATCGCGGAGGGAAGCATTGGGCATGCCTATTTCAAAGCCAGCGGCGAATCGGGTATCGAGATCGGCCTCCGAGAGACCGTAATCCGACAGCTCGAGGCGCGGGTACCTGTTTTTTCGTGGCTTCAGCGGGTTCGTGGTCGAGAGTGCGTGGCCACGGTCGCGATAACCATTGATCAGAGAGGCTATAGCGAATTCTTTGGAAAGGTCAGATCCTGCAGCAGAAACTCCGGCAGAAACACCATCTGCATTGTTCAGGGCGAAGTCGAAACCCTTGAAAAAGGCATCCCAGTCCGGTGTGACGGACTCGGGGTTTTTCAGCCAGTTCTGGTAAAGAGTTTCTATGTATTGTGGATGTGCGTTGAAAACAGCAGAATGGTCGGTCATGCGCGCGTGATACGTTTATTGACGTCTGAACAATAAATTAACCCGGGGGTTCAAAAAATCGCGCAAATATAAGGGTGTTATCAGGCAGATTCTGATTTTTAGTCAAAATAAAACATATATATTTGTATATTAAATGAGCGGGTGTGTGCATTATTCTTTCCACTTGGCGGATACCTCACAAAAGGCATACTTTTGCACTTCAAAACAAGCTGCTTTTCTTGAAGGCTCGTACGATAATAAAAGCTGAGGGACTGGAAATTCCGGTTGATATCTTTCACGAGTTCAGGCGTGATACGCGTTTTGGACTCACCGGACGCCGCGCCACGCTGCGTGTGCCACACGGCGCTCCCCCTGAATTTGTCAGAGAACAGGTCGCACGGTTGCAGGTGTGGGTTGCACAGGTACTCAGAGACAAGCCTGCCATGCGCGAGCCTTTCACCCGAAAGAATTATCAGACAGGCGATACGCTGATAGTGGGGAGCAGAAAATATTTGCTTGATCTGAAAATTGAGGAACGCTCAACCCATACAGCACGTCTGATTGGCGATACCATTTACATACAACTGGCCTCTCATTCCAGTGAAATGCATCAGCACAAGAGCATCAAAACGCTGCTCTCCAGGGTTGTGGCCGGCGATTTTCTCCCCGAGATTTACCAGCGGGTACACGAATGGAACAACCGAACCGTACGGCGACCCCTCAAGAGTGTCAATCTGAAGTATAATCACTCCAACTGGGGAAGCTGTTCTTCAAACAGCAACGTAAATTTGTCAACCCGGCTCCTTTTTGCTCCTGTTCCTGTGCAGGACTATGTGATTGTACACGAACTGGCCCATCTGGTGGAGATGAATCATTCCGACAAGTTTTGGGCGCTGGTAGCGCATTACATGCCCGATTATGTAGAGAAGGAGCGCTGGCTCAAGGCCAACAGGGCGCTTTGTGATTTCTGATTTATTTTTCTGCGAGCGCTTTTACCTGTTCCATTACTTTTTCTTCCAGCGATTTTTTGAAGGCAGCTACCCTTCCGAGCAGTTCCGTATCGCTTGTTGCCAGCATCTGGGCTGCCAGTATGCCGGCATTCTTTGCCGCATTCAGAGCTACGGTAGCCACGGGTACTCCCTCGGGCATCTGCAGTATGGAGAGAATACTGTCCCAGCCGTCAATTGAGTTGGATGACTTGACGGGTACGCCAATTACCGGCAGGGGAGAAATGGCGGCTACCATTCCGGGCAGGTGTGCGGCTCCTCCCGCCCCGGCGATAACCACTTTAATCCCGCGTTCGTGCGCGGTGCGTGCAAACTCGAACATGCGCGTGGGGGTACGGTGTGCCGAAACGATAGTCATTTCAAACGGAACCTGCAGTTCATTCAGTACATCAGCTGCTTTCTGCATGACCGGCATATCGGAGCCGGAACCCATGATGATTGCTACCATTGTTGTTTTATGAGGTAGTACGCCTGTGTGGCGCCGTTATTGTTTGCCACCAGAAACAGTGGGGTATTGCCACTTTTCAGCATTTTTACATCGCGGGCTTCGCCGGAAGCCCAGAAGCCGGAGCGGCGGGGTGCGATGGCCCTGAATGCTCCTTTTCCTGTATTTTCCAGCAGCAGACCATTGCCTGCATCGAGCGGACCGCTTTCGGTCTGCTGTCCGTAATCATTTCCGACAATCAATATATCCATATCGCCGTCATTCTGCCAGTCGAAGCACTGTATTCCCATCACCGGAGATATCTGCGCCTCGTTGGGCAGTTTTTTCATCACAAATTTGCCTCCCTCATTGATGAATACAGCTGAAGCCAGATAGTTACACCTGAACTGTGTGGCCGACTTGATCTGTTCTTCATCGAGTACGTCGCCTATGCCGGCTTTTGCATAATTGATGGTGCGCACAAATTTTTTGCGCAGGCCTGGCAACTGTTTGATAAGCACTTCTCTCAGTGCCACAGGGTATTCGTGCGAACCTTCCATTTGGGTCATAACCGGATCCATACTGCCATTGCCGTCAAAATCTTTGGCATACATGCGCATGGGTGCCTCAGGCGAGGCTGTATATCGGGTATTCAGGCCCATATTGCCCGCTACAAAATCCAGATCACCATCGCCATCCAGATCGGCAGGTTCCAGACTCCGCCATATGCCCTCTGTGCCAGACAGGCCGTAACTGGCCGAAACATCTTCTATCTTGCCGTTATTGACCGCAAACAAACGGATACCCGTCCATTCGCCGGCTGTAATCAGTTCCTTCTTTCCATCGCCGTTGAAATCAGCCCAGGTCATGGCGCGCACCATGCCCAGTCCCTTGATTGCTGGCGCTACCCTGTCGGTTACCTCTGTGAAATTGCCCTTGTCGTTTTGCCATACCATACCGGGTACCGACGCGGGGTATTTTCCGGGCACACCCCATCCGCCCCAGAACAGATCCTCGTCGCCATCGCCATCGTAGTCGAATGCCGTGACAACAGACATAGAGCCGAAGGAGACCGGCATGCCGCCGTTCTTTTTGGTGAAATTGCCTTTGCCGTCGTTGATATAAATGCGGGGAGCGTAACTGGCAGCGTTGGCGGGATCGGTGTTCCCACCCGAAGCCACAGCCAGATCCATGTCTTTGTCGCCGTCAGCATCGAAAAAAACAGCTCCGGTGTCCTCAGAAGCCTTGTCGGCGTCCAGTGTGCTGCCTGATGCCTGCTGAAACGCTCCGCTTCGCTGAATGTACACTGCTCCGGCAGCACCGGCGGCATTTCCTATGAAACAGTCGTCCTGGCCGTCGCCATTCACATCACCCACGGCAATTTTCGGGCCCGGGCACGACATTTTCCAGGGCAATAGTCGCTCCCGGGTAAAGTCCTGAATATCATCTTCTCGATGCGTGAAGGCTGGTGCGGTACCGGTGCGGAAAATGGCAGCTCCAGCGGCCGGCATACTGATTTTTCCGGGACGGGCGTCGCCTGCTTTCACGACAAGGCGCTGATTGGCGGGTACATTCTGGAGCCTGACGAGTTTCCCGCCCGGGAATTCCACCTCAACCAGATCGGCCTGGCGTGCTGCGCCGAGTCCGTAGTGGAGCAGGGGTTCTACGGAAGAGAAGAAGCCGCGGGTAGGTGTAAGTTCATCCACATATTCATTGTTACCCACCCTCACGTGTACGCGTGCGCCCACAGCGAAGGTGTTGGGGGCTGCCCCCTGCAATCTGATCTGAAGCCAGGCGCCCTTATTCTGGTCTGCAGCCCTGTTTTTGTAAATCAGCGCCTCGCTGTTCAGGGCATTGACGATCATGTCGAGGTCGCCGTCATTATCGAGGTCGGCGTAGGCAGATCCGTTGGAATAATTCAGGTCGGTAAAGCCCCAGGCTGTACTTGCGTTTTCAAAAGTGAGATCGCCGCGGTTGCGGAAGCAGTAGTTCTGGATGGGCGTACTGGGTATCAGGTCCAGAAATTTCTCCACATCGGGGATATTTTTCTGGTTAAAGCCCCCCATTTTTGAGACAGAGTCCACCACGAAATTGATATAATCGAGGTTACTCATGTCGCGGCGGTAGCCGTTTGCCACAAAAATATCGCGCCAGCCGTCGTTATCGTAGTCCTGAATGAGTGGTGCCCAGCTCCAGTCGGTCTGAAAAACGCCGGCCAGACAGCCAATTTCACTGAAAGTGCCGTTACCGTTGTTCAGTTGCAGCACATTGCGCATTTGCTGTTTCCCGTAACCGTATTTGATCAGGGTAGTCTGCCGGTCGAGGGTCATGGTATTCATGAGCTCTTGCCGACGCATGGCGGGTTCGGCCAGCATATCGAGCGCCATGATATCGTTTAGTCCGTCGTTGTTGATGTCGCCGAAATCAACCCCCATGGTGTGGTTGGAGAAATGCCGGAAGGTGTTGGTTACCCGCTCGGAGAACGTACCCGGCTTTGACGGATTGTTCAGGTAAACAAAGTCCGGATCTATATAGTCATTGCCAACCATGATATCCTTGAGACCGTCGCCGTTCAAGTCCATGGCTGTTACGCTGAGTGAAAAGGCGCGGCTGTACAGTCCGTTTTGCTTCGTTACATCGGAGAACGTGCCGTTTCCGTTGTTAAGATACAATCGGCTCGATTCGAAGGGCATTACGGGCTCTGTGATGCGCTGGATATTGCCTTTTCCGTCGTCTTTTGCGCGCACCGAGCTCACATTGGAGTAATCAACCGAGTGATTGATGAGGAAGCAATCGAGATCACCGTCGTTGTCACAATCGAAGAAATTGGCCAGATTGGAGGGGGAGTTATCGGCCAGTCCGTAACTGGCAGCACTTTCAGTAAAAGTATTATTGCCGTTATTGATGAACAGCAAATTCTTGCTGTTGTCATCTGGTTTCAGTGTAGTTCTGCACACGTACAGGTCCTGCAGACCATCGGCGTTGATATCTACCACGGTCACGCCGGTCTTGAGTCCTGCGGCGGCTTCCACCCCGGCCTGCTGACTGATATCCTCGAACTTCAGTCCGCCCTTGTTGAGGTACAGTTTGCAGGGGCCCATGGTAGCGGTGAAGTACAGGTCCTGCAGGCCGTCGTTATTTACGTCTATCACGCCCACGCCGCCGCCATTATACAGATAGGCATTGGCCACGATATTGAGCTCGTGGGTTTCGCGTATCTCGTTTTTGAATGCGATACCCGATTCGGAGCTGCCCAGCTTCAGGAACAGGGCGTCGGCCGGTGCGGCTGGTTGATCAGGGCGCCAGGCGCTGTTAACCTGTGAGGAGTCATCTCCCCCGCAGGAGAGGAGCGTGGCAAGGGGCAGGGCGAGAAGAAGATATTTATACATCCGGGTCAAAAGTTCAGGTCAGTCTTTCCATGCATCTCTTGGTTCGCTCATGGCCCATGCGGCGCCTGCATTTTCGATGGCGTTGAACATGGGGAGCCACTCGGCTGGTCCGGCGGACTGGGTCAGAATTTCGTGGCGACGCATCTGCAGGATGATATCGAGCGGATTGATGAGTACCGGGCAGGCTTCCACGCAGGCATTGCAGGTTGTACAGGCGTGAATTTCTTCGGGCGTGATCCGGTCGAAGAGCGATTTGCCATCATTGTAGCTTTCGCGGGTTTGCTCACCCTTTTCGATGGTCAATCCGATTTCCTCGGCACGGTCGCGCACGTCCATCATGATTTTTCTGGGCGACAGTTTTTTACCGGTCTGGTTGGCCGGACAGGCGTCGGTACAGCGGCCACATTCGGTGCAGGAGTAAGCCTGCAGCACATTTTTCCAGCTCAGCGAGAATACATCATTGGCGCCGAATTCGAAAGCGCCGGCATCGGTAGCTGGTGCTTCCTCATCAATTGGCGGGAGTCCCATCATATTCCTGACCTCGCGCTGAATATCCGGCATATTGGTCATCTGACCGCGCGGAGTGATATCGGCATACCATGTATTCGGAAATGCCAGAATGATGTGCAGGTGTTTGGAGTAGGGCAGATAGCACAGGAATCCAAGTACAACCGACAGGTGGAGCCACCAGCCGAAGCGTTCCACGACAACTAGGGCTCCTTCGGTGAGGCCGCCGAACAGTGCCGGGCCCAGCCAGCTGCTCACGGCAAAATCACCGGTCAGGTGGTAATGATCGGCGCCCCTGGCCTGCAGCACCTTGTCGGCGCCATTCATGCAGAAAATGGCTATAATCAGGACAATTTCAGCCAGAAGAATGAGGTTGGCATCGCGGGAAGGGAATCCACGGAGCTCGGGTTTCTGAAATCGCGCTATCCGGAGCAGGTTCCGGCGCGCGAGAAAGATGACAGTGGCGACAAAGGCCAGCACCGAGAGCACCTCGATGGAACTGATGACAAAAGTATAGAAGCCTCCAAGGAAGGGAGCAAAAAACCTGTGTGTACCGAACAGGCCGTCCACTACAATTTCAATCAGCTCGACCTGTGTAATCACGAATGCGATGTAAAGGGCGAGGTGCAGCACCGCCGGGAGCCAGTTTTTGAACATCTTCTGCTGGCCGAGCGCAACGAGGAACATGTTTTTCCAGCGCAGAGACGAGTCGCCGGAGATTATTTCATCCTTTCCGAGGAGAATATTCCGGCGAACCCTGCTGAAGCCCCTGAAGGCAAACCAGCCGGCGCTGACAGTCAGGGCGAGGAACAAAACAGAAGACAACATGGCTTTGTGAATTGGTTAGATTTGACAGAGAGCCCTTTTCAGAGGAGAAAAAGCGGGGCGAAGTTACGGAATCAAATTCAACCAAAGGACAAGACATTACTCATCCACCCTGAACTTGAACCCTACCCCGTGTATATTTTCTATTTTAATCCTGTCGTCCAGACTCAGGTATTTGCGCAGGCGCGAGATGAAGACATCCAGACTTCGACCAAGGAAATAGTCGTCTTTCCCCCAGATAGTTTCGAGGATGAAAGAGCGCTTGACAACCTGATTTCTGTGTTCATTCAGCAATTTCAGCAGTTCGGCCTCCTTGATGGTCAGCGTCTCTGCGTATCCGTCGGAGGTCAGGCTCAGATTTTTGTAATCGAACTGGTAGGTGCCAATACTGATGGGTGCTCCGGGCTTCAGCATGCTGGAGTACTTGGTCCTGCGCAGGAAGATATCAATTTTCAGCAGGAGCTCTTCAATGCTGAACGGCTTGGTGATATAGTCGTCGGCACCGATAGTCAGACCATGGATCTTGTCCTGCTTCATACTCTTGGCTGTCAGGAAAATAATGGGCACCTGATCGTCGCGCTTCCTGATTTCCTGGGCCAGCGTGAATCCATCCACCTCCGGCAACATGACATCAAGGATACAAAGGTCAAATTTCTGGCCGCTTCCGATCAAATCCATCGCTTTCCGGCCATCTTCACAGTAAGTAACCTCATAGCCGCTGAGCTCGAGGTTGTCCCGGGTTACGAAACTGAGGCTCTCATCGTCCTCCACATACAGGAGTGTAGCTTTTGGATGTGTCATGTCTTGATCGATTTTGGTAGCGCAAACATAATGAAGTTTGGTTGATATAGGGCGTTAACAAATGATAGTATTAAATTTATCATAACAACTTTTGAGTGCCTGTACCATACCGGAAATGGCTACCTTTGCGGTTCAAATTTTCTTACAAATCTGTTTTCACAAAATATGAGTGCAATCCGTGACATTATTGCCCGCGAAATCCTTGATTCACGCGGTAACC
>CAIYFY010000280.1 GCA_903925535.1 uncultured Bacteroidota bacterium
CAGTAGCACCGGTATTGCCTACCACGCCACCAGCCATTACTACGTATGTCTTGCCTGTCTCGAAGTTAACCGGGAAAGTGGCAATCGCGTCAGCTGCAGAAGCGCTGTTCTCACCGGCAACGCCTACTGTCAGGTCGCGGTCGGAAGGTACATCTATAAAGCCGGTAGCTGTGCGGAACGCAAAGTTGTCGGCAAGCTGGGCATTGTCAACATACAGGTCAACGGCAGGCTCGGGTGAGTTGTGGATGATCTGTACACGTGCAGTCGGCGTAGCAGGAAGTGCAACTACTGTTCCGTTCGGAAGCGCAGCGTACAGGCCGAATGAAGGGGATGAACCCAGGAAACCGGAGGCAAACACAGTAGCAGCACCGCCGGCCAGACCGCTCAGGTCGGCGCGGAAAGATGCTACAGTTGTAGTGGTACCTGCAGGCTGAATCGCCAGATCGTACTTCGCAGCTGGCAGACTCAGGTAGCCTGTGAACTCGCCAAATGCGAGGTTGGATACTACATTGTCAGCTACAAATACTGCGTCAACGTCAACAGCCGGAGCGTCCGGTGAACCGTGGAATACAGCTACATCAACGTTGCTGCCTGTGCCTGCCTCGCGGGCATTGCCATTGACAAACAGGTTGAATGCAGTAGCGCCGGTATTGCCTACCACGCCACCGGCCATTACTACGTACGTTTTGTCTTTTTCGAAATTAACCGGAAAAGTGGCAATCGCAGAGGAAGAAGAAGTACTGTTGTCTCTGGCTATCCCTACTGTCATACTGCGATCGGCAGGGATATCAATAAACGCTGTAGCCGAGCGGAACGTAAAATTATCCAGCAGGCGTCCATTGTCAATATAAAGGTCAACAGTCGGCTCCGGAGAGTTGTGTATAACCTGCACGCGGGCTGTCGGGGTTGCGGAAAGGCGTATTACGGCGCCGTTTGCAAGGGCTGCAAATAACCCAAAGGAAGGAGTTCCTCCCAGATAACCGGAAGCAAATACGGTCGCAGTATTGCCGGCCAGACCACTCAGATCGGCACGAAAGGAGGCAATCGTATTGTTCGTAGCTGCAGGTTGAATTGCCAGATCGTATTTTGCAGCAGGCAGATTAAGATAGCCTGTAAAATCTCCGAAACCCAGATTGGATACTATGTCGTCGGCTGCGTACACGGCATCTATATCTACAGGCGGAGCATCGGGTGAACCGTGGAATACAGATATGTCAACACTGTTGCCTCCACCCGTCTCGCGGGCTTCATCATTTACAAACAGGTTAAGTGCCGTGGAGCCAGTGTTTTCCACCACGCCTGCGGCCATCACCACATAGGTACGACCCGCCTCAAACTCCACCGGAAAGGTGGCGATTGCATCAGCAGCAGAAGTACTGCCTTCCGGAGCAATCCCAATATTGATTTGTACACCCGCAGGCAGATCAATAAAGGGTGTGGCTGTCCGGAAAACGAAATTGTTGAGCAGCAGATCGTTGCCGGCATAAATATCCACCACCGGTTCCGGCGAATTGTGGATAATTTGCACACGGGCAGTCTGCGCTACTGAGGAGACGCTGGCAAGCAACATCATCGAAAGTAAAGAAAGTAAAATCCTCATTGAAAGCAAATTGTTTAAAATTGACTGAAAAGCAACAAAGACTCAAACGAAATATTATCTAAGAAGTTCAGGAAAAATCCATAAATAAAGCACCCAAAAAACAATTTTTTAAAACAGACATCTGATTTTTAAAAGTCAATGCATTTTAATGGCATATAACACAGAGTAGCCGCGCGACTGCAGACGAGGCCGGATGGTTATCAGTTGAAATAATTAATGGATTTTTTTTCGGGCTTGTCACCAGCCTCCGACTACATGTTGTTCCACCAGAACAACCACGCCAATCCAGACAGCAGCACAAGTCCGAATCCGGTTAAAACAGCTTTCCCCAGTTCCGAAGATCCTCTCACATAGCTGAGAACTGCTTTGAAGACGGTGTTGGACAGAATCGCCAGTATGATCACGGAAGAAGCAAAACCAGTCTGTCCGGGTTCTCCGGCCGCCCACTTTGCAGAACTGATGGTGATGGCATCAATATCGGCAATACCTGAAACCGCACCCGAAATATAAGCCCCAAGGTGCCCCGACCACTGCCGGGCGTAATACATGCCAAATGTAATTCCCGTGTATATCAGTGTAAAAACGGCTGCATTTCTGATATCCAGCGGATTTCCCGGATTGAGCGAGGGCGTTTCTCCATTGTGCTTCTGAAGTCGGTAAACCCGCCAGGCAATGACCAGATTCAAAAGCAGCAGCACACTCAGCGGACCAGCCAGAAGCCGGGCAACTGGCTGGTAAAATACGGCAGCCAGCGCAAAAGCCCTGATAAACATGACTGATGAAGCCAGTATGATACCCGCCGCATAGGACGCCGACAACTCCGGTTTCTCCCGGCTTCTCTCCGAAAAAACCCACGTAACCATCGTCGAAGAAAACAGTCCGCCTATGAGTGCCGTGAGCAGAATACCGCGCTGGCCAACGAACTTCAGCAGCAGATAGCCCGTGAAGCTGATACTCAGCACGATGATTACCAGCCAACCCAGTTCCAGCGAGTTAATTAATCCGCCCGGACCAAAGCTCTTGTCGGGAAGGATGGGCAATATCAGTAACGCCAGTACCGCAAATTTTATGAAGGCGAACATCTCTTCCCCGGTAATCTTCCGGACGATTCCGTGCACCTGCTCTTTAACCGACAAAAGGGCCGTCATGATCACCACCACCGCCAGTGACTCCTGTATGTATCCCTGTGATACGAAAATTCCAAGCAGCAGGGTGGTCAGCATGGATAATTCCGTGGTGAGTCCGTATCGCTCCTGACGTATCTGATAATAGTAAATAACCGAAAGCAGGAGGAAAAATCCGAGAATGGTGAACGGAATTACCCACATCACCGAGTTGGCAGCTACCGTACCGCTCAGGTAACCCAGTATGGCCACCAGTGTAAAGGTGCGTATTCCTCCCACATGTGCACGCTCGCTGTGTGTATTGAACTCCCTTTCAAGCCCGATAATCAGTCCGATGGCTGCTGTTACAAGCAAATGCAGAAAAAAAGGTGGTAAAATAGCGGTTTCCATAGTTCAGTCTGCTGTGGTAAATGCTGCAATGATACTAAAATATTACATTTGCGGCCTCCCTGAACAAATAATCAATACGCTCAACAATGCAACGTGTCTATTTCGATAATGCAGCCACTACTCCTGTCTCAAACGAGGTGGTTGAAGCAATGATCCCCGTACTGAAGGAGCAATTCGGAAATCCCTCCAGCATCCACGCTGAAGGCAGGCAAATCCGGGCAGCTATCGAATCAGCCCGAAAAACTGTGGCCCAGTGTATCGGAGCCGGTACCGGTGAAGTCTTTTTTACATCCGGCGGAACCGAAAGCAACAATATGGCGCTCAAAAATGCCGTCCACGACCTGGGAGTAAAGCGTATCATCAGTTGCCCGTCGGAACACCACTGCAACACACACAGTATCGAAACGCTCGTCAGGGAAAACAGTATCGAGGTGGTCTGGCTCAATCCCGATCGCCTCGGAAGAATCAGCTATGATGACCTGGAAAAAAGTCTGTCAGAATCCGCCGGCGTGAAAACGCTGGTTTCTCTCATGCACGCCAATAATGAAATAGGTACCATGATTGATCTGGCCCGTGTATCCGGACTCTGCCGCCAGTACGGGGCTCTGCTCCACACCGATACGGTGCAAACGGTAGGTCACTTTCCGATCAATGTACAGGAAACTCCCGTGAATTTTCTTTCAGGCGCAGCACACAAGTTCCACGGCCCCAAAGGAGTCGGATTTATTTACATCAACCCCGATACACACATAAGACCTTTTATTGATGGCGGTGCACAGGAGCGAAATATGCGGGGCGGAACCGAAAATGTCTATGGTATCGTCGGACTGGCCAAAGCACTCGAGCTGGCAACAACTGACATGGAAAGCCGTTCGGCTCATATCCTCGATGTCAGAAATTATATGAAATCCAGGTTGCTCGAAAACTTCGACGATATACAATTTAATGGCGACCCCGACGGACCAAGCCTCTATACGGTACTGAGTGTATCTTTCCCTCCCGGACCTAAAAATGAGCTCCTGCTCCTGAATCTGGATATACTGGGTGTCAGCTGCTCGGGTGGCAGTGCATGCAGCAGCGGCTCGGAAAAAGGAAGTCATGTGCTGGAGGCTATCGGTGCCGATCCCGCCAGAAAAAGTATCCGCTTCTCCTTCTCCCACTACAATACACGGGAAGAAGTGGATTTTGTAATCAACAAGCTCAGATCAATCCTGCCAGCGAAACAATAAAAGTTATGATGAAATCTCTAGCAAAGTGCCTTCTGATGTCGGTAATGCTCGCATCCGCCAGCGCAAAAGCCCAGCAACCCGCAGGTCCGTCGCTCAATCCGCCTGCCGAACAGGGGAAAGACAGTGTGCTGGTCACTATTGTGCTGAAACATCAACAGGATAAAAATCTGCCGGAAATCCGGCGGATTCTGGAAGCCCAGGGCTTCTGGGATGTATTTCCGCCCAAAGATACCAGGGTGGTGTCATGGACGCTGGCCGTGGGACTCGGCCATATCGTGACGCTGCAGGTGCCCACAGGCTCCGTCCGCCGCCTGAATCTGGCACTGGAGAACGGAGCCTGGGGTGCGTTCAATACGGAAGTGTTTCTGACCTACGACTACAAGAATGTATGGGAAACGTACATACATCAAAGAGAGGAGGCCAAAGAGGACCGAAACCGCTGAAGATGGTCTTCCCGGCTTCAACAAGCCCCTACTCGCCCTTGTACTCGCCCTGAATGGATGACTTTACCACACGCATAAAGGTCTTCTCGTCAACCATCAGCCTGACGATGGGTCCGTCAACTTTGGTCACCCGGCCTATAATGCCGGCGTTGGTCACCACATCCATACCCTCCCGGAGTTCTTCCTGGAACTTTTGAACCTCTTTCTGGCGTTTTGCCTGTGGTCTGATGAGAAAGAAATAAAAAACTGCGATGATAAGGAGTGGAAATATCATGCCCCACGGACTGCCGCCCGGCTGGGCCTGAAGTATCAGATTGGAAATGACCATTTTACAAGTGTGAATTTGGTTAAACATAACGAAAAGTGGCTTTCACGAAAATCAGGCTCCACGATTCGGGCGGCAAAACTACTATTATTATCGCTTTTTTTGCCTGTATTTCTCAGACAAAACAGACATTTGCGACCGCATTGATTTCAGTGAATAATTCTACAAAAAATGGGTTCCAGTAACGGCCATCATCGGCTTTCAACCGCCGGCATTCTTATTACACTTGGTATCATCTTTGGAGATATCGGCACCTCCCCGCTCTATGTTATGAAGGCCGTCATCGGAGAAGGCAATATCATAGACGCCAAAACTGTGCTCGGCGGTGTGTCCCTCGTATTCTGGACACTCACTATCCAGACCACCATCAAATACGTATTTCTCGTGCTGCGTGCCGACAATAACGGTGAAGGTGGCATCTTCTCACTCTATTCTCTTGTGAAAAGACGCAAACGATGGCTCCTGATCCCGGCACTGCTGGGCGGTTCCGCCATGCTCGCCGAAGGAATGATCACTCCGCCTATATCGGTGGCGGCGGCTATTGAAGGACTGGCTATCAAATACCCGAATATACCCACGATTCCGATTATTATCATCATCATTTCGATTCTTTTTTACATTCAGCGGTTCGGCACAGCCACAGTCGGGAAGAGTTTCGGCCCCATGATGCTGATATGGTTTTCCATGCTGGCAGCCCTCGGTATCAGTCAGGCAATATACTACCCCGAAGTTTTCAAGGCGGTCAATCCGATGTATGGAATCGAGCTGCTACGGCAAAGTCCGAATTTCCTGTACGTGCTCGGCGCCGTTTTTCTGTGTACCACCGGAGCAGAAGCCTTGTACGCCGATCTGGGACACTGCGGCCGCTCCAATATCAGAATTAGCTGGATTTTTGTCAAATCAAGCCTGATACTCAACTACTTCGGTCAGGCAGCCTGGCTGCTTCACCATGAAGGCATGAAGCTCGACGAGAATCCGTTCTACGGTATCATGCCCGCATGGTTCCTCTGGCCCGGTATCATCATCGCTACTTTTGCAACCATCATCGCCAGCCAGAGTATGATTTCCGGCTCTTTTACGCTGGCTTCCGAAGCTATCCGCCTGGGGTTCCTGCCCAAAATGACGGTCAAGTTTCCCACACACTTCAAAGGCCAGATTTACATACCGGCTGTGAATACTTTTCTCTGGCTGGGCTGTATAGCTGTAGTCCTGTACTTCAAACACAGTTCGGAAATGGAAGCAGCCTACGGACTGTCCGTGGTGTGTACCATGCTCTGCTCTACTATTCTGTTGTCCAACTTCCTGGTTATCAACCGTGTAAAGGCTGCTCTTGTATGGATATTTCTCACTTTTTACCTGGTTTGGGAGGGCGGCTTCTTTCTGGCAAATACCCTCAAGTTCATGGAGGGAGGCTATATCACTGTCATGGCTGCCACGCTGCTCTTCAGCACCATGTTTCTGTGGGTTACCGCACGGGAAATACGCCGCAGATATGCCGATGAAGTAAAAGTGGAGGATTATCTCGACCAGCTCATCATGCTGAGCAATGACACGGAAATACCCAAGTATGCCACCAATCTTGTTTTTCTGACCACCGCCAAGGGCCCGCACAAGATCGAGGAAAAGGTGGTGTACTCTATCCTGCAAACGCAACCCAAACGCGCAGATGTTTACTGGTTTGTTCACATCGAAACTACCGACGAGCCATTCACAATGGAGTATGATGTCAATACCATCGCACCCAATGATGTGTACAAGGTCAATTTCAGACTCGGATTCAGGGTGCAGCAGCGTATGAATCTGTTCATGCGCAGGGTGGTGGAAGATCTGGTGGAAAATGAAGAACTGACGGTTTACTCCAGGTATCATACGATTACCAGCAAGTATCCCACCGGCGACTTCCGCTTTGTGCTCATTCAGGAATTTTTGTCTAACGAAAATGAACTGCCCTGGAAGGAAAATATCATCCTTTCCATTTACCTCACTGTAAAAGGATGGGTATCTTCACCCAAAAACTGGTTCGGTCTCGACTCTGATTCCGTAGATGTGGAAAAAGCACCGCTTGTGCTGGAACCGGTTAAATCTGTACCTCTCAAACGGCGCAACCGCTGATTCAACTCCCGCCCATGAAATACCCGTCTCCCTGCTTTGTCCTCGAGGAAGCCCGCCTCCGAAGCAACCTCGAACTGATCGCCCGCGTACAACGGGAAAGCGGCGCTCAAATTATTCTGGCTTTCAAAGGCTTTGCCATGTGGAGCGCCTTCCCGATTGTTCGCGAATATGTTCACGGAGCCACTGCCTCCTCGCTGAGTGAAGCCCGCCTTTGCAATGAGGAAATGGGCGTAAAATCGCACACTTATTCAGTTGCATACCTGCCCTCGGAATTTGGTAAAATTCTGAAGTTGTCGAGTCATATTACTTTTAACTCGCTCTCTCAGTGGAAAAAATACAGAAGCAAGGTGCTGAACAGCCCCGAAAAGGTAAGCCCGGGTATCCGAATCAATCCGGGCTGGTCACCTGTAAAAACTGATCTGTATAACCCGGCATCTGCCGGCTCCCGACTCGGCGAACCTGTCGAAAACTTTAAAAGCAGGTTCCCTGACGGTATAGAAGGTCTCCACTTCCACGTCCTGTGCGAAAGTACCAGCCACGATCTTGAAACTACTCTGAGCCACTTCGAAAAGCAGTTCGCCACTTTCCTGCCCAGACTGAAATGGGTCAATTTCGGCGGCGGCCACCTGATGACCCGCAAGGGCTACGATACGGATCATCTCATCAGTGTTATCCGGAATTTCAGAAAACGCCACCCGAATCTGCAGGTGATTCTTGAACCGGGAAGCGCGTTCGCCTGGGATACCGGCATTCTGGTGGCCACTGTACTCGATATCGTAAATAACAAGGGGATAAAGACGGCGAATCTGGATGTTTCATTCACCGCTCACATGCCCGATACACTCGAAATGCCGTACCGACCCGGTGTGCGCAATGCAAATACCGATCCGGCTTCCGGAAAGTACCGCTACCGACTGGGGGGTATCAGCTGCCTGAGTGGCGATTTTATGGAAGAATACGGGTTTGACGCGCCCCTGAAAGTCGGACAGCAAATTGTTTTTGAAGATATGATTCACTACACGATGGTGAAAACAACTACGTTCAACGGCGTAACACACCCCTCCATCGCTATTCTCAGACCCGACGGAAAACTGGATGTGGTCAGGAAGTTCGGTTACAAGGACTACCGGAACAGGCTCTCCTGATGCCGGAGCTCAGTCCTCGTCTGCTTTCTTCTTCAGAAAATCGCCGTGACAGCGCTGCGGATAGCAGTGGCAACCCAGCACCTTGCCCCTGAGTCCGCGTATCTTGCCGTGCAAACTGGTCTTCAGACCGTAAAATATCTCGTATTTATCGCAGATTTCGTCCCTGTTGCCATCCTGCCCCATCAGAAATGGATTGGCCCAGTCCGATGTCTTGTCAATAGCCACAAATATACCCTCGTCGCGCGCGTACCTGAGCGCATGAAAGTTTTTGTAGGTATTGATGACAACCGTGCGGCCGGCTTTCATCTGCTCTATCAGCTCGCGGTCGGTATCCGGAATAAACTCCAGCGGCGATTCAGTATCGGCAACGGCCTCTTCCCCGCCCGGTTGTTCATCGCGAACTTGCCTGTACGCTTCATTGATGCTGATTTCTCCGCGCAGCAGTTGCTGCTTCATTTCGTCCGTGCCCTTGTGCTCTATCTTTTTGACCTTGGCTATGGTATCATGGGAAACGGCCGCTATCCTTGCCAGCTCTTTTTTGGTGTCAACAGGCCTGAATTCTTCCTCGCCCGACATAAGCAGTACGCCTCCCCTGCCTCCGCGCTGGTTTTGCCTGCCTTTTTCGCGAAATAATCCCTCCAGCTGAAGTGCCAGTACAGAACGCTGGTAGTTGGAGATGTTTCTTCTGCCAAACTGGTTGGTTATCATCCAGGCTTTGGCACTGATGTAACCATCGAAATCTCTGTAAACGATATTGAAAGGCTTCCCGTGCTCTGTGGCTATTTCGTATCGGTTATGACCGTCTATGAGCACTTCCGTCAGTTCTCCGGTGTCCGGATCAGGCCATCGCCCCACAACGAGGGCGTCCCTGACCCCCTCGGCAAGGATGCTCTGCTCCAGTGTCGTCAACTCGTCGTGCGACAGGGGCGGAATAAGGTTCCGGAACTCGCTGAGTATTTTCATGCCCGTTAATCCTGCTGAATTCTTACGGACAAATATAACGGATTGCTGATAACCCGTGCCGGATTATTCCGACATGTCCATGGTGTGATACACGTTGAGTACATCATCATCCTCTTCCAGGCGATCAATCAGCTTGACCATCTGCTCTACCTCGGAGTCGTCCAGCTTTTTTGTCGTGTTGGGAATATATTCAAGACCTGCGCTGGTAGCCTCGATATTGCGGTCTTCCAGTGCCTTCTGCATGGTACCGAAGTCTGTGAAACTCGCATAGAGTACCATTTCGTCGTCTTCGCGCTTGAGCTCTTCCAGGCCGGCATCAATCAGTTCCAGCTCCAGTGAATCCCAGTCGTGACCCTCTGCCTTTACCTTGAATACGCCCTTGCGGTCAAACAGGAAAGCCACACTGCCCGACGTGCCCAGCGCACCACCGCAGCGATCGAAGTACATACGGACATTCGCAACTGTGCGGGTAGGATTGTCGGTGGCCGTTTCAACCAGAACCGCAATTCCGTGCGGACCCTTTCCCTCGTAAACAACCTCCTGAAAGTTTTCCGCTTCCTTGCCACTGGCCTTTTTAATGGCGCTTTCCACATTGGACTTGGGCATATTGGCAGCCTTGGCATTCTGGATGGCAAGCCTTAACCTGGAATTGTATTCAGGGTTGGATCCCCCCGACTTCACCGCCAGGGCAATTTCCCGGCCAATACGCGTGAAGGTCTTGGCCATGCCGGCCCAACGCTTAAACTTTCTTTCTTTGCGGAATTCAAACGCGCGTCCCATAAATGCGGAATATTTTGGTTGTTCGCGGCAAGACACCTTGCCAGACACTAATGATGCCCCGATAACAATTTTTGTAACTCAAAAGCGCGGCAAAATTAGCCATATTGCCGACACCAACAAAGAAATCTTTCCAAAAGCCCGTTCATTTATTCATTCACTTGACATGTATGGGGCAAAACTTGCACCTTTGTGTCCGAGTTTTTGTTTCATACACTGCAACACATCCATGATTATGAAAAACTGGTTCCTCGCCACGCTGTTCTTCGGCCTGTCTCTTTCAATACTCTCCGGACAAAACAAGGCTGCCAATACTGATATCTTCGTCTCCCAGTCCGTCCTGAGCACCGCTCAGTGGGCAGGTTTCAAATACAGGGAACAACTCGACCTGGCTCGTCAGGGCGATATGAGGGCTGTTGAGGAAATACTCAACTTCAATGGAACGGTTGACGGCCGCGAAGGTCTCGACCACGCTGTGACATGCCTCGAACTGCTCCCCTACGCGTCCGACCTCGTTTTCGCCGGTGCGCTCAACAAAGGCAAACCCGCTCTCCGCAAGCTCATGCTCGAGCGCCTCACGCTCGCTCAGGGCCGTACCAAAACGGAATCGCTCCGCAAACCTCTTGCGGAATGGGCTCCGCTCACCTGGGCTGTACTCAACGGACAACCATTCGAACCGTCAGATACCTCCACCGATGAGTGTATGATGTCGAGACCGCGACAGCAAAAGGAACAGGAAAAAGCAGCACCTGCCGATATTACTCCCAAAGAAATCAAACAGTAAGTACTACAGCCCTCTGTAAAGACCAATGGCCTTCAGAATATACACCAAAACCGGCGACAAGGGCGAAACTGCTCTGTTTGGAGGTAAACGCGTGCCTAAAAGCCATCTGCGCGTGGATGCGTACGGAACTACTGATGAACTGAATGCTTTCATCGGACTGCTCCGCGATGGCCTGAGCGATGAATCTGTCAGAAGTGCGCTCTCCTCCGCCCAAAGTAATCTTTTTGCCATCGGGGCTCATCTGGCATGTGATCCGGAGAAAAATCCGGCACCGCCGGGTATCTCAACGGATGATATAGCATTTCTTGAAAATGATATTGATGCCATGGAAGCGGTTCTGCCTCCCCTGCGCAATTTCATCCTGCCGGGCGGTCATACCTCTGTATCGCACTGCCACCTGTGCCGCACCGTATGCCGCAGGGCTGAACGACTGATTGTCGCCCTGCAACTGGCAGAAGAACCCGTGGATGAATTGGTGCTGAAATACATGAACCGACTGTCCGACTGGTTCTTTGTGCTTGGAAGAAAACTGGCAGCCGACCTGAATGCGGAAGAAGTTATCTGGAAACCCCGGCAGGCGTGACGTCCTGCTTCTTGTCGAAAAACAGCACGGAGTCTGCACCGTGTGTCTCGCGCCAGCGCACCTTCACGTAAGCCTCGTCAAGGGCATCCACGCTGATTCCCGCATAGTCAGGCTGAACAGGTATCTGACGGTTGAATCGCCGGTCTACCAGCACCAGTAACTCCACTGCACGCGGCCTTCCGTAATGCTGCAGCGCAGAAAGCGCAGCAGAGATGGTGCGACCTGTGTACAGAACATCATCAATCAGCAGGACTTTCTTGCCAGCTACCACAAAGTCTATCTTGTTCGGGTAGGCAGTCAGCGGCCCGGCATCTGTACGGAAATCATCGCGGTAAAAGGTAATATCGAGTTTTCCATACTCAATCGGCCTGTCGCCCGTCAGCGACTTCAGCCGCTCGTAAATACGATCAGACAGCAAAACACCGCGGGGCTGTATGCCTATTATACAGGCGTTATTAAAATCACCCCAGTCCTCCAGAAGCTGGTGGCAAAGCCGCTCGATAACGAGCTGCATCTTGTCCTGATCGAGAAGTGTTTTTCCAACTTGCATAGCGCGGCTAAGGTAATACGTTTGAGAGTTTCTTTAATCGTAAAACAAACAAGGTTAAACTTTGTTAAACATCTTTTAATCCCGGAATCAATCTGCCGACACCACCGGTAACCCGTAACCCCCGATTGCTTTCATTTAAATTACGCCGCCAGGTAGCCGAAAAGCAGCAACATTTCGTTTCTACTACCATGACTTTTGGAATTGACGACATGGCACTCTATGTGCCCAAAATTTACCTTGACATTCATACGCTGGCAGAAAAGCGGGGCATCGCTTACGAAAAACTGTCACGGGGTCTGGGCCTTCACAAAATGGCCTTCTGCGACGCGCATGAAGATGCAGCTACCATGGCAGCTGAAGCTGTATTCGAACTCATCGAACGCAATAACATTGACCCGCGTACAATAGGACGCGTGTATATGGGTACCGAAAGCGCACTCGACGGCTCCAAGCCTACTGCTACGTATGCCGTGGAAATGGTACAGAAACGACTCGCCGCCAAATGGGGCGATCACTGCTTCCGCAACTGCGATGTGCTCGACATGACTTTCGCCTGCATCGGTGCCGTGGATGCCCTACACAATACGCTCGACTGGATAGCTGCCAACCCGCGCAATATCGGTATTGTGGTAGCCAGTGATGTGGCGAAGTACGAACTGGAATCTTCCGGCGAATACACGCAGGGGGCCGGCGCAGTAGCCATGCTGGTCAAATCCAGTCCGCGACTGCTTTCCTTCCGCCGTGTATGTGGCGTAGCCATGGACAGTGTACACGATTTCTACAAACCGCGCCGTGATACCTACACCGAAACGCCCGTTTTCGACGGGCAGTTCTCCAACCAGTGCTATCAGTGGCGCATGCAGGAGGCTATCGAGGATTTCAGAACCAGAGCCGAAGATTCCGGACTGATGAAACCCGGACAATTCCCGGCTATCTCGGAACGCTGGGCCCGCATGATCTTTCACCTGCCCTACGCATTCCACGCAAAAAGAATTTACGTGGAACAGTTCATCGCCGAACGCAAACAAAAGGGCCTGTGGGAAGGTGATGTCGCCAGATTTGACCTTCACGAACCAGACCTGTCTCATTACCCCGACCAGAAATCAGCCGACAAGGCTGCAGCCGCTTTCCTGAAATCGGTGAGCGAATCACCGGTTTACAAGAAGTTTGTAAAGGATAAAATCGAAAAATCCCAGCGCGCAAGTCAGGAAACAGGCAACCTCTACACAGCATCCGTGTTCCTCGCTCTGATGAGCTCTCTCGAGTCTGACTGGCATGACAAGGTCAGGCTCGACAAGAAAAGACTCGGTTTCGTAGCCTATGGAAGCGGATCCAAGGCAAAAGTTTTTGAGGCTACTGTACAGCCCGGATGGGAAAATGTGGTCCGGCACTTTCACCTGTTTTCCAAACTGAAAAAACGGACGCCCCTTTCCTGGGAACAATATGAATCCCTGCACAAGGGCTGCTCCAAAACTTCCGTACATCCCGAATCAAATGCCTGGGGCCTGCACAACATCGGCACCGAAGGGGTAACACTCGGAGCAAGATATTATAAACTGTTTGAATAGCACCGGAAAATCAATGAGCCAGGAAGATCCAACAGCAGAGAGCAGAAAGCACGATCACATAGCGCTGGCATTCAAAAGCCGGGTCGAATCAGGCGAACTGGATGCCCGGTTTTATTACGAACCCGCTCTGTCAGCCCACCCGACGGAAGGCTCCCTGAAGCCTTTCGATTTTCTGGGCAAAACACTCCGCACGCCCATGTGGGTATCTTCCATGACCGGCGGCACAGCTCTGGCGCGCAGGATAAACGGAAACCTCGCGCGCGCCTGCGCGGAATTCGGTATGGGCATGGGTCTTGGTTCATGCCGGCAGTTGCTCAACAGCAACGAATTTCTGCCCGATTTCGACGTCCGCGACATCATCGGCCCCGATCTGCCGCTGTACGCAAACCTCGGATGCGCACAAATCGAACAACTGATTGAAAATAATTCTGTCGGCAAAATACAGGAACTGATTGACAAACTGCGGGCAGACGGACTGATTATTCATATCAATCCGCTCCAGGAAGCCATGCAGCCGGAAGGTGATCATTTCAGCCGCCCTCCGCTGGAAATAGTGGAAGAGGTAATCAGCCGGTTCAATTTCCCCGTCGTCGTCAAAGAGGTAGGTCAGGGTTTCGGCCCCGCCAGCCTCCGGGCACTCCTGAAGCTGCCGCTCGGCGCTATCGAATTCGGAGCCGCAGGCGGAACCAACTTCGCCCTGCTCGAACTGCTCCGAAGCAATGAACAACATCAGAACGCTTTCGCCGGACTGGCGCGTGTGGGGCACACAGCCACTGAAATGCTGGAATGGACAAACAAGCTCGTCAGTGAGCTGAAAGATTCATGCCTAACCCGACACCTGATCATCTCGGGCGGTGTGTCGGATTTCCTCGACGGATACTGCCTCACCCGAAAATCAGCTTTGCCAGCCGTTTACGGACAGGCATCGGCATTCCTCCGACATGCGCAGGACGACTACGATTCGCTTCGTACCTTTGTGCGCGCACAGGTGCGCGGACTGGAACTTGCCAACGCATTTCTGACGCCTCGGTAGTGCCAGGCCACCCTGAAGGTGGACATGTCTGTTTACTATTAATTCTGAATTATGAAAACCATCAACGGTTTTTCAAAGTTGTCCAAATCGGAGAAAATCAACTGGTTAGCAGATAACTTCTCAGCCTCTCCCGATGATTTCACAGCCGTCTTGTCTTCGTGGCAGCACGAGGACGACTCTGTACAACGCACAGTTGACGGTTTTACGGAAAATGCCATCTCGAATTATGTACTTCCGTACAGTATTGCCCCCAATTTTGTAATCAACGGCCGGCCCTACGCCGTCCCGATGGTAATTGAAGAGAGCAGTGTGGTGGCAGCAGCAAGCAGCGCTGCCAAATTCTGGCAGGAAAGAGGCGGCTTTCATGCTGAAGTCCTCGGCACCGTTAAACTCGGCCAGGTGCACTTCCGATGGCCCGGGAAAACCGAAAGACTCCGACAAATCTTTCCCGAAATCAAAACCTATCTTCTCTCCTGCGCCGATGACCTGACGGAAAACATGCGCAAGCGGGGAGGTGGCATACTGGATATCGAACTCATTGATTTTGAAGATGTTGAGCCTCATTATTTCCAGTTGCGTGTTTCTTTCGAGACCTGTGACAGCATGGGCGCCAACTTCGTCAACTCGGTCCTTGAGCGGTTCGCCGACAGCCTGGAGCTGTTCTTCACCGACCACCCCGGACTCTCCGACAGCGAGCGGGATGTGGAGATCATCATGTCTATTCTCTCCAATTATACGCCCGACTGTGTCGTGCGCGCCTGGGTAGAATGCCCTGTTGCCTCATTTTCCGAACTTGCCAAAAGTCAGGGTATGGACGCCGAAGCACTGGCCCGCCGTTTTGCCATGGCTGTGCGTATCGCTCAGATTGATCCATACCGCGCCACAACGCATAACAAGGGAATATATAACGGGATTGACGCCGTGGTACTCGCTACCGGAAATGATTTCCGCGCCATTGAAGCCTGCGGTCACACATACGCCTCCCGCGACGGACAGTACCGCAGTCTGAGCAGCTGCGAACTCCGGGATGGTTTCTTCCATTTTGAACTGAAAATCCCGCTCGCCATGGGTGCCGTCGGCGGACTCACAGCACTGCACCCGCTGGCACGCAAATCACTGGAAATTCTTGGAAACCCCTCCGCTGAAGAGCTCATGTGCATTACCGCCGCTGTCGGACTCGCCCAGAATTTCGCAGCCGTCAGATCACTGATTACCACCGGCATACAGCAGGGTCACATGAAAATGCACCTGACCAATATACTCAACCACCTCCAGGCTACAGAAGAAGAAGCCGCCGCCGCCCAGTTTCATTTCCAGCGCGAAACGGTAAGCTTCAGTGCTGTACGCTCCTTTCTGGAAAGCTCCCGGGCAGAATCTCAACGGTGAAAAAAACGCCGAATATCGGATCAACCGCATCTTGCCTCGTATTTTCGGTATGAAAACCTTTGCCTCAAACAGATTTTCATATAGCACAAACCAGTTCAGAGGCATTCCGAGGGCCCCGGAATCTGCACTGATGCAGCCCGGTACATTTTCCATTGGTTTTGTGCGCTACGAAGCATGTTTGTTAAACCGCAGAGTTACGCAGAGTACGACGCAGAGTTTCGCAGAGAAAGAAAACTCTGTGCAACTCTGCGTTAAACTCTGCGAAACTCTGCGTTAAACTCTGTGCAACTCTGCGGTTAAATAAAACCAGGCTAACCGCAGAAATGCCCCTGAAAAAACACAATGGTGTTGAATATAGAGGTGAGCTCCACCCTCCAAAAAAGAAAAG
>CAIYFY010000281.1 GCA_903925535.1 uncultured Bacteroidota bacterium
AGTTCTTCATTGGTAAAGTCGGTTTTGCCCTGTAGGAGCTTCTCTCCCAGATAAGATCGCAAAGAGACGTACTCACCTACAAAACCAAGCACCTTTACCTTCATGGATAAAAAGCTACCTGTATCAAAGTGCTTTTTCTTTTTCTGCAAATCCTGGGAAAGTGCCCACAAAAAAGAAGATTTACCTGTCCCGTATGAACCAATTATGTTGAATGAGCGTACTCCACTATCGAAATCACCGACCAGCTGCTCAACAATCCGACAGGCGTTGGGAGTAGGTATGTAATCGAGTTCGCGGTTCTCGTCCCGAAGAATATTGACTGAAAGATTATTCTTTGCCTGCATAATACGCCTTGAGGATAGTTTCCGCCTTGGGTTTCTTCTTGAACTGCAACTCTCTGACACCCGAGTCATCCCGATAGACAAGGTACGGGTATTTGGCACAGAGGCCTTCAATTTTACTCATGATACCTGTCCGGTTCATGGCAAAGATAGCTCCGATACTATTATAGTCCCTCTCCAGCATATCCAAGCTGACAGATGATCCGATACTATCATCAGACAGCAATATGTAAAGAATCAAATCGTCGGGGATACCAACTCTCTCACTGTCCTCGATAACATACTGTGTTGGCAGTTTATCCCGGGTTATGGTTTTAACCATTCCTAGTTCCGGAAAAACACCAGAGACAACATCCTCCCTGTCCTTGATTGTTTCTGTACCTATATACAGTTTGACAAAAACATCAAAGTCGGAGCTGATTGTGTTCTTGTTAAAGGTGAATGGCATCTCCGACTCTGACTTCAATTGAACGAACCGGATGAAGTTGTCTTTGGAAAACTCCATTCTCTCTTTTCGCATCTCGTTAAAAATCAGAGAATAGGTAGTGGCATACCCTTTTTTCACAAGATTATAGTGTAAAAGCCACAAACTCGCATCGTCTTCGAGGTATGGATCAAATCCTTTGTCACTGAACATCGAATGAGCGAAAGGTGTCAACTTGTCATCGGAGTCAAGCAGGTCGAAAGCCCGCATCCAGAACCGGATGGAATTGACCATATTCTTGCCAACCCCAAGGAATACAACTGCATCGCTCTCGGAGAACGACTTTCCGGAATTGACGAAGTCATAACCCTTCTTCAGCCACAGATGTCTGCACTGAAAACTTTCATGACCAGAAAATGTTGGACGAATGTGAACCATCGGCTTTCAAAATTGCAATGCAAAATTAAACAAATTGTATTCAAATTTCAAAATATTTTTTCAACAATTTGAAATTATTTTTGATGTCGCCACAAAAGTCTGGTACCCACTTAAAAGTAAGTGACTAACACAACCAAAGTATCACACAGCACTTACGACAGATTTGTTCAAATGACAAAGTTATCAAGCAAATCGATGTAAACTGTGGATAGCATTACTCGAGGATATCGCTAATCCAGATGTCTGTGTATTTATCTGACTCTTCATGAACTATTTTTTTCACCAATGATTCAAAATCTTGCTTCTCAAGTTGAAACCATTCTTTACTACTCGTTAACCTGGCGTTAGTCTGAAGATATTTTAGCCACTTTTGCTCTATTACATTCGTTTTTTGTTTCGCGGTAAGAAGTTGGTTGTCGGTCTCACATCGGAAATATGCAATTGGAATAATTTCTCTTGGATTCCCATTGTTCAACTTCGCAAGCCTTCTTGTGATAGAAATCGGATGCGGGCTTAGTACGTACTTATCCCAATTCTTAACACCCTCATCGGTTGTGGAATGGAGTACAATACCAATTTTAAAATAGGGGTTACTATTTGTTTCATAACCTGTCTCTGTAAAAATGTAAAAGCAGGAGTCACCATGTTTTGTTACCATATTCAATGCTTTTTAGAAAAAATGACTACAAATTTATAGTTATTCATTAATACTTAACAGTTTTCATTCACCCCCATACCCTCTCAAATAATTTTCGCCCCTGATAATTCACAATATACCATTATTTTCGCCCCTAAAAAATGACAAATTTAACATTTTTTCGCCCCTGAAAAATGACAAAAAAGTACCTGCCCCGCACGCTTGATCCTTTCCTGATGAACTGGAAGGCGGAAAACAACCGCAAGCCGCTGTTGCTCAGGGGGGCACGTCAGGTTGGCAAATCGTCGCTGGTCAGATCGCTTTCCACGCATTTTGACCACTATATCGAGATTAATTTCGAAGAAAACCGGACTATTCACCGGATTTTTGATGGCGACCTGTCTCCTGACGAACTATGTGAAACAATAGCCGCACTGTATAACACACCGGTTATCCCCGGAAAAACGCTGCTGTTTCTCGACGAAATTCAGGCCTGCCTGCCTGCTATATCGTCTATGCGGTTCTTCTATGAGAAAATGCCCGATCTGCATCTGGTGGCAGCGGGATCTTTACTGGAGTTCGCACTCAACGAGTTGCCATCCTACGGAGTGGGGAGGGTTCGCTCGTTGTTCGTTTACCCGTTCTCTTTCGACGAGTTTTTGACAGCACTGGGCGAACAGGGACTGCTATCACTCAAACGAAAGGCTGATGCCGCTCATCCGCTGCCAGCGCCAGTTCACGAAAAACTCCTGTCGCTCTATAAAAAATTCATGATTTTGGGCGGCATGCCCGAAGTGGTCTCCAAATATGTTCAGGGTCGCGATTTGCTGGAAGTGCAATCTGTACTCGACGATCTGCTTCTGTCTGTCAAGGCCGATTTTGCCAAATACAAAAAGCGTGTTCCGGTACTCCGGATACAAGAAGTATTTGAATCAGTGGCCATGCAGACGGGTGGCAAATTTGTATATTCCAAAGCGGCCCCCGATACCCGACATGCACAGATTAAGGAGGCCCTCAGCTTGCTGATTATGGCCGGACTGGTTATTCCTGTCACCCACAGTGCTGCCAACGGAATTCCTCTTGGTGCCCAGAGCGACCCGGGCAAACGCAAAATGCTCCTCTATGATACGGGTATTTTCCAGCGTGCACTCGGGCTGCCGCTGTCTGATCTGATCCTGAATGATGACTTCGAGAGTGTTAATAAAGGTGCCATCGCTGAGCTGTCTGTCGGACTTGAAATGCTGAAGTACAGTAATCCGCTCACACCTGCTGACCTTTTCTACTGGCACAAGGAGACTGCAGGCAGTAACGCCGAGGTGGATTATGTGATTCAGCAACTGACTGATATTATACCCGTTGAGGTAAAATCATCGCGTCAGGGCTCTATGCAAAGTCTGCATGCTTTTCTGAAGGAGAAGAAGCGCAGCAGAGGCATCAGAATCTCCCTCGAAAACTTTTCTTGCTTCCCGGGAATTGACGTTTACCCGCTTTACGCAGTGAGCAACCTCATCGGTAGCTAAAAACCACGCGGGCGCGCACGAACCCGTACGCGCCCGCATGAAAGGCCGGACACAATATTTAAGGCGCTTAATAAGCCCTGGCAAACAGCACCCTTTTCTCGCTGGGCTTGCCGGTCAGGATACAGGCGCCGGGCTCCTCGTCCCATCCGAGCGGAATACAGCGTATGGTAGCTTTGGTCTGCTCCTTGATGGCTACCTCGGTTTCGGTGGTTCCGTCCCAGTGTGCATATACGAACCCGCCTTTGTTTTCGAGGATATCCACAAATTCAGCCCAGGTATCGGCTTTGGTGATGTGCTCGTCGCGATGCTTCCTGGCGCGCTCGAACATATTTTGCTGAATATCATCGAGCAGGGCAGCCACGTGGTCGGCAATGGTATCGAGCGGCACATTTGATTTTTCCTTGGTATCACGGCGGGCCACTTCCACCTGATTGGCTGCAATATCGCGCTGACCGAGTCCCAGACGCACCGGAATACCGATCATTTCATATTCAGCGAACTTGAATCCGGGGCGGTTCTGGTCGTCGTTGTCCACTTTCACGCGGATTCCTTTGGCACGCAGCTGACCGGCAATCTTTTCGGCAACCTCCGTCAGTTCGGGTGATGGCTTGGGAATAGGCACAATCACCACCTGTGTGGGCGCCAGCTTCGGAGGCACTACCAGTCCGTCGTCATCGGAGTGCGTCATAATCATACCGCCGATGAGTCGGGTGGACACGCCCCATGAGGTAGCGTACACATATTCCTGCTGGTTTTCCCTGTTGAGAAACTGTACATCGAACGCTTTGGCGAAATTTTGTCCGAGGTAGTGCGAGGTGCCTGCCTGCAGGGCTTTGCCGTCCTGCATGAGTGCCTCAATGCAATAGGTATCATCAGCACCTGCGAAGCGCTCATTGGCCGTTTTCACCCCTTTAATAACAGGCATAGCCATCCATTCTTCAGCGAAACGGGCGTAAATATCAAGGATCATGATGGTTTCCTCCACTGCCTCTTCCTTGCTGGCGTGCGCAGTGTGACCCTCCTGCCACAGGAACTCAGCCGTGCGCAGAAAGGGGCGCGTGCGCATTTCCCAGCGCACCACATTGGCCCACTGATTGATAAGGAGCGGCAAGTCGCGGTAGCTCTGAATCCAGTCGCGGTACGTATTCCAGATAATGGTTTCTGAAGTAGGGCGAACGATTAGTTCCTCCTCCAGTTTGGCATCGGGATCAACCACCACGCCGCCGCCATTGGGATCATTTTTGAGCCGGTAGTGCGTCACAACGGCGCATTCCTTGGCGAAACCCTCTACGTGGGCAGCCTCCTTGCTGAGAAAGCTCTTTGGAATGAACAGCGGGAAATAGGCATTTACGTGACCTGTTTCCTTGAACATGGCGTCGAGCGCGTCGCGCATGCGTTCCCATATACCAAAGCCGTGCGGCTTGATGACCATGCACCCGCGCACAGGAGAATTATCGGCCAGACGGGCTTTCTGAACGATGTCGAGATACCACTGGGAGTAATCTTCCGAACGGGGTGTAATTTCCTTTGCCATGAAAAGTGATATGAATTGATGAGAAAGAATCCTGATTTTAACCGAAAATGTGGACCGCAAAGCGAATTTAACCAACTTTAACCACTCAAAAGTTCGCTTTAATCACACATTAACCAAAAAAAGTGCGCAAAGGTAATATTTTTGACCCTGAAATCAGACTTACTCAACCATGTATGTGTTGCATGAATAAAGGTAAATCTGAAAAGGCCCGCTGAAAGCCATCAAATAAAACATTCCGCGCCATGAAAGGAAAATTCAGTTCTCTGCTTTGGGTTCTCGTCACGCTGCTCGCCACTTCTTTCCAGGCCAGCGCACAGGACGACCTGTACTACAACCCCTCCACCGATGCCGCTGCGAAAAAACACAGCGACAACTACAGCGATGACTACAGCGACAACCGTCGCTACGAAGACGACGATGACTACTACTACGATGAGGAAGATGATTACGCCTATGAGTATTCATCCCGCATCCGCCGTTTTCACCGCCCGTCTTACGGAATTGACTACTACGATCCGTTTTATGTGGACCTGTACCACTACGATCCGTTCTTCTCTCCGGGTGCTACCATCTACGTCTATAACTACAACGACTACTGGACCTGGCGTCGCTGGCGTCGCTGGAACACCTGGAATACCTGGAATACCTGGAACACCTGGGGAGGTGGCTGGGGCTTCAATTCCTGGGGATGGAACAGCTGCTATTCCGGATACAGCCCCTGGTATAATCCGTGGGCAATGAACAACTACTACTATGATCCGTACTGGACCTGGAACGGCTACAACCCGTACTTCAGCAACAACGTGATCTGGGTAAACAACAATTACTACAACAACAACTTCAATAATGGCGGCGGTGGCAACGGCGGTGGTTATGCTCCACAGACGTACACAGGCGTTCGTCGCCACGGCTCTTCGGTGAATCCGGGTTATGCCCGAATACCCGACGGAAGCGGCCGCCTGAACACCGGTCAGAAAGATGTGCCGATGGTAGAAAAGCCGGCACTCCGGGGACGTACCGCCGGCGATATTGCGCCGGCAAACAACAATGCCGCTGCAGAGCGCGCTCAGGGGCCTTCCACCCCGTCGGGCCGCAGACCGGCAGGCATGGACGACCGTACTATGGAGAAAGGTTCCCAGACACGCGGAGCTGTTCCGGCTGACCGCAAACCTGCTGAAGCGGCACCGCGCCGTACGCAGGAGCCTGCTACCCGTCAGACAGAGCCTTCACGCCGCAACGACGACGCCCGTACTCCTGCCCGTCCGCGCGAAGATGTACGCCCGTCCACCCCGCGTCCGTCCACCCCGCGCACAGAAACGCCGAGCCCTGCGCGTCGTGAAAACGGAGGCTACAATACTCAGGACCGCAGTGAGTCGAGGGAAGAAGCAAGGCCCGTTCGCCGCGCCGAGGAGCGTCCGGCCTACACACCGCCGAGCCGCAGCAACGACAGCTACAACACCCCGTCCCGCTCTTCTGAAAGTCGCCCGGCTACCAGCACACCGCGCTCCTTCGACTCCGGTTCATCCGGCAGAAGCAGCACGCCAGCTCCCTCGGGCAGCGGTGGCAGCACACGCAGCAGCTCCGGCGGCGGCGCCACACGCAACTCCGGTGGCAGAAATTAATAAATGAATTGACCATTATCGGGCATCCGGCGGGCTGTTTGTCATACGACACAGTCCGCCGGTGCTGCAAACAGTCTGTATCCCGGGGCGCATGTATTCGTCCGGTCGTGCCTGAAGCAGACACAAGGCCCTGTTCCCGGTAAACCCGATGCCCGAAACAATCCACCTGACCATGAAAAAAATACTTCCGGCACTGGCCATTGCGGTCATTACTGCCTCCCCTGCATTTTCACAGACTGCCGCCGATGTGCTGCGGTATTCCTACCTCCAGCCGGGCGGCACAGCCCGTTCACTGGGAACCGGCAATGCCTTTGGAGCACTGGGCGCCGAATTCGGGGCCCTCAGCATGAATCCGGCCGGTATAGCACTCTTCCGCACAGACGAACTTGTGGTAACACCATCACTTCGCTTCGCCGAAACAGACGCAGAGCTGCCGGGCAACCTGCCCCTGACAGACAACAAGAGCACGTTCGCGTTCGACAACTTCGGACTGCTGTTCAACGACACGCCCGGCGAAAAATGGACCACCTTCAACTTTGCCATAGGCGTCAACCGGCAAAATAACTATGCCTCCTCTATTTACTATGAAGGCGATGCAGCGGGAACCATCATGAACGGACTGTACAACGACGCCGTACTGACCATCAACAACGGGGGCTCGTCCGACGATTTCTACCCCTTCGATACCAAACTGGCCTACGATGCCAGCGCCATATACCAGGATGCCAGTACCGGCGAATGGATTTACGACTTTCTGGGAAATGAAGACGCTGCCCTGAACCGCTC
>CAIYFY010000282.1 GCA_903925535.1 uncultured Bacteroidota bacterium
ATGCATCATGCCGGTTGTACGGCGTTTGAGTTCGGCCAGTCCGCGGGCCTGATTTTCAGCAATCACCGGGATCAGCGAGGCGCCCAGGGCAAACAGGAGTGCGGGAACCAGTGGCAGTTCGCGCGCGCCATACCTGTAAACAGCAAATACAGCCGGATCCCCGTAATGCCAGTTCACCAGCCAGTTGTCGAAGATCAGCATGAGGTTGCTCACCACACTGCTCAGCACCAGCGGCATAGCAAAACGGGTGTACCGACGTATCAGCGGCCAGTCGGGTGCACGCAGCCTGAAGCCCGATATTTCACGCAGTGTCCACACAAACTTGACCAGCGCCAGTGCAGAAAGCGCCATAATACCTGCTTCCAGTCCGTGACCCCACAACACCGGCACGCCGAGCGCAAGCAGATAGAAACCGAAAGAGAAAGCGCCCCACCAAACGATCGCGCGCGGTTGCTGCCGGAGCAGATAGACATACTCCAGCGGATAGGAAGGCAAATTGAAGAGCAGAAACAGGGCATACCACTCCAGAAAGGGCACTTCTCTGACGCCTGTGATCAGACGCAAAATCTCCGGGCTGCCAGCAGCAAGCAGTAGAAAGAGCAGCAGTGCGATGATACAAAATACGACAAAACTGTTGTAAACGACCGCCGGACGGCGTACTTCTGACTCCTGCGCGTACATACCCGCGACAGACTGGAGCAGTCCGTTCACCCAGAAAAAAGTGAGGGTGGTACCGACGTAAAGCAGCGTTTCCCATTGTCCGATTTCGGCTGTTGAGAGCGTGCTTTTGGCCAGTACCACCCCTGTGAGCACAGCCGAACCCGTCCGCATTACCTGGAACATCTGCATGGCCAGGGTGGTGCTGAGTGGTTTCGACAATGCCTTGAGCATCATAACTGTTGTCAGGCCAGTGATTCGAGCAGCTTGCGCATATCCACGCGCTCGCCCACGATACTTGCCACTTCACTGACGGGAACGCGCACCTGGGTCATGGAATCGCGCTCGCGGACCGTGACGGTGTTGTTCTCGAGTGTTTCGAAGTCAATAGTAACGCAGTAAGGCGTGCCGATGGCATCCTGACGGCGATAGCGGCGACCCACGGCGTCTTTTTCGTCATACTGACAGATGAAGTGGAACTTCAGCTTGTCATACACCTCGCGGGCTTTGTCAACGAGTTCATCCTTGTTTTTGAGCAGCGGCAGCACGGCACACTTCACGGGCGCGAGCGCGGGGTGTATGCGCATGACCGTGCGGGTGCTGTCTTCACCCTGGGCATCGGGTACCGATTCTTCCACCAGCGCGTTCGACATCACGGAGAGCACCATACGGTCGCAACCAACAGAGGTTTCGACCACATAAGGGGTGTAATGTTCATTCAGCTCGGGATCGAAATACTGAATTTTCTTGCCGGAGAGCTGTGCGTGGCTGCTGAGGTCGAAATCGGTGCGGGAGTGAATACCTTCCAGTTCCTTGAAGCCGAACGGGAATTCGTACTGGATATCCACGGCTGCATTGGCGTAGTGCGCCAGGTTGTCGTGATCCTTGAACCGGAGTTTGGATTCAGGAGTAATTGCCCGGTGCCATGCCATACGGCGCTCCTTCCATTTGTTATACCACTCCATCTCGGTACCGGGGCGCACAAAGAACTGCATTTCCATCTGTTCAAACTCCCGCATGCGGAAGATAAACTGACGGGCCACGATCTCGTTTCTGAATGCCTTTCCTATCTGGGCAATCCCGAAAGGAATCTTCTGGCGGTTTGTCTTCTGAACGTTGGAGAAGTTAACAAATATACCCTGGGCCGTTTCCGGGCGCAGGTACAGTTTGCCGTCATCGCCGCCGATATTCGACATCTGGGTGGAGAACATCAGATTGAACTGGCGCACCTCCGTCCAGTTGCGGGAGCCCGTGTCGGGGTCGGCAATTTCAAGTTCGTCAATCAGGGCCTTCAGGTCGGCCATGTCGTTGTTTTTGAGTCCGTTGGCCAGACGCTTCTCCGTTTCGGCAGCCTTGTTCACATAATCCACCACCCTCGGGTTGGTTTCACGGAACAATTGTTCGTTGAACGACTCGCCGAATCGCCTGGCCGCTTTTTCCACCTCCTTGTCTGCTTTGGCGAGCATCTTGTCAATTTCGCCTTCAATCAGGACATCGGCGCGGTAGCGCTTCTTGGAGTCCTTGTTATCAACGAGCGGGTCGTTGAAAGCATCCACGTGACCGCTGGCCTTCCAGATGAGCGGGTGCATGAATATGGACGAGTCAATGCCGGTGATGTTTTCGTGCATCTGCACCATGGAACGCCACCAGTATTCCTTGATATTGTTCTTCAGTTCAACCCCCATCGGACCGTAATCATATACGCCGTTCAAACCGTCGTAAATTTCGGAGGATTGATAAATGAATCCGTATTCCTTGCAGTGCGACACCAGTCGCTTGAACAAATCTTCTTGCATGATAATTTATATGGAAAATGCGCCGCAAAGGTGCGGAAAAAGAAGGATAATTTGGCCATTTAATCCGGAAAATAGCCTGTCATGAAGTAATTATTACCATTATTTTTGTGCAGACAGATACAAAAACAGTTTTTATGGCATTCCAGACACCTGTTACCCGCACCATTGTTGTCACTCAGCTACTTTTTCTGCTGTTTCACTGCTCTGTATCAGTGGCGCAGATGTCATATCCGTATCTCACTACCTCCAACGGACTTATAGTAGCCACCTTTAACAGTGAGCGAGGCGTGGTGGAAGGCGTCTGGCCGCATATTTTTGCAGCGATAGACTCCGGAAAGTTTGTACATCCATTTGTCGGCAATATAAGACCCGTAACCGGTGAAAAGCTTGTTTCGGCTGTTTACCGGCAACATACCCACGTGATTGAGTGTACTTATCCGTCGTTTACCGTACACTACGTGGCACCCTTTTCAACAGAGGAAAAGGTATTTTATGCTGTTTTCAGAGGAAAGTCTTCCATACTGAAAGGAACAGGCATTGAGGTGGAATCCGGAAACGGGAAACCCGTGACCGGAGTAACCCATCTGGCCAATCCATTTGAATCGCTGCCGGATATGTATTCGGGCGAATTGCTGCTGGATTCTGTATTTCTGGAAAAAAACGAGGGGAATGCAGAAAAAGTATATGTTTTTACCTTCAATGATTCACTTCATTCAAACAGAAAGCTGTTGAAGTTGGCTGTAGACAGGCTGAAAAAACAGGATATCTCCATTGTAGATCAGGAAACCGGTTTCATGAGAAATATCATTGAAAAATGTGGTATTCCGGGCGATGTGACAGCCGAGGAACGGGCGTTACTGGAGCAGTCTGTATCCATACTGATGATGTCGCAGGTAAGTGAGAAGGAAATCTTTCCAGGCGGACGCGGGCAGGTTCTCGCATCACTCCGACCGGGAATATGGCATGTAGGCTGGGTACGCGACGGATCCTTTGTTATTCAGGGTATGAACCGGATTGGCATGTTCGCCCAGGCGAAGAAAGCACTTGAATTCATGTTGCAGGCAGAGGCAGGTCTTTACAAATATTATCGCCATACCGATGGCAGAGACTACGGTCCGGGTGTGGACTACAGAATTTCACTCACGCGTTACTTTGGCAACGGGAAGGAAGAATGTGATTACAACGAACACGGACCGAATATTGAATACGACGACTGGGGGCTTTTCCTGACGGCCTACAGCGACTATATACTCCGATCGGGTGATCTTGACTTTGCCAGAAAGTGGGCACCGACGGTCAGAAAAGAAGTAGCCGATGCCATTATTGCCGTTACTGCACCCAACGGCCTGATCAGAGCGGATTCGGGTCCCTGGGAACACCATCTCAGGGATGTGAAACAATATGCTTTTACCTCGGCTGTCTGTGCCAACGGACTCCGGTTGTTTGCTGAAGTGGAGAACCGAACTGGAGGAGACTACCATAAATACCAGCGAGGCAGCAAAAAAATATCCGTGGGAATGGACAGTGTGCTGCTGGTAAATCAGCGATTTTACAGAAGCAATTCAACCGATACCGATCCGGCAACTGCCGAATACCACGATGCCGGTTCACTGGAAATTTTTGCCTGCGGGCTGCTGCCCGATGCAGACAAGTTGTTTGAGACCAATATGGATGAGTATGACCCTGTACTTCGGATTGAGGGAGAGATACCCGGGTACATACGCATGCGCAGCCATGATATTTACGAGAATCAGGAATGGGTATTCATAAACCTGCGAATGGCGTGCGCATTCAACAGGTACGGGAAACCGGAGGTCGCCCGCCAGATCATCAACCGGATGACCCGACTGGCTGCTCAAAACAACCATCAGTTGCCTGAAATGCTTACCTATATCAATCTTTGGAAAAAACCTGTTGCCACGTACAATGACAGTGAGGCTTGGTGCTACTGCATAAGAGACAAAAACGGGCAGTACGCCGGCGCCATCCCCATGGCAGGATATGGCGCCGGAGCATACATTATTGCCCTCTTTGAGTACTACGAGGGCGTGGACGAGTGATAATTCTCCGGGAATACTATTCGTTCTCCAGTCCGTACTGTTTCAGCACATCATCGGGCACGCCGGTCCACTGGTTGGGTATATTGCCAACATAGCCTAAGTCAGCGATACCAATCTGACTTGACCAGAAACCGGAAGCCGTCAGGTTGCGCATCAGATTGAAAAAAGCCACACCCTGGCTCATACCCGGCTTCACTTTCCCGGGGTAAGCGATATCCTCCACGATTTCGATTTGCTGTTTTTGGCTGCAGGCGGTAAATACGCTGCCAAACCTTTTCAAAGCCTGCGCGTCGAGCCAGTGCAGGCCGCCGCGCAGGGGCGTCTGCAGTTCGGGCTTGTCCTTGGCCATGAACTCAATAAATGCGGGCACCCCGGCATCAGAAGCGCTGCCGGAGTGACTGTCGCGCGGGATAATCAAATCAGCCAGCACAGCGACAGTTGTCAGTTCAGACGGCGTAAAGAACTGTTCGGACAGCAGTCTGGCATCCCTTTCCTTTTCCGATTCGGTTCGTCCGTAGGGCTCCCAGGGTTCCTTCTTCTTTTTATCGCCTTCATTTTCCGCAGCGATGATATTTTCTGCAGCCCTGACCTGAGGGGAGAGTCCGGCCAGGCCGAGCGAGGTTAGTCCGATAGACTTGAGGAGATTTCTTCTTTTCATAGCTTGCTAGAGTTTTCCCTGATTCCGGAGGTCAACAATATGGCGGGAAGCGCGCATGGACAGCGCCAGAATGGTCCATGTACAGTTTTTATCGCCCTGCGAGGGGAATGGAGCGGCATCAACGATGAACAGATTTTTGACATCATGCGCCTGCTGATACTTGTTCAGTGCGGAAGTTTTCGGGTTGTTACCCATTCTGGCAGTACCCACCTCGTGAATAATCTCCCCCGGGGCGTTCAGACCGTATTCCTTATCCGGACCGGGCTTGTCGCTGAGCGGAATACCACCCATTTCATGAATAATCTGCTCGAAAGTTTCGTGCATGTGTTTGGCCTGCAGCTTTTCGTATTCGGAATGTTTGTAGTGGAACCGCAGTACCGGAATGCCGAACTTGTCCACCTTTTCGGGATCAATTTCGCAGTAGTTGTCTTCTCTTGCCACAGCTTCGCCCCTGCCCGCCATACCTATATATGCTCCGTAGAAACGGCGGTAGTCGTCCTTGAGCGCTGCTCCGTAACCTCCTGCTTCCCGTTTGTTTCCGTCGCGGTCGGGGAACATACCGTTCACATTCTCTATACCCCATCCGAAACCGTAAGCGGGCATACCCATACCGCCCCAGTATTCGATGTGATATCCGCGCGGGAAGTCGAGTTTTTTGTTATCTTGCCACCAGGGTGAGTAAACATGCAGTCCTCCAACGCCGTCTTCATTATACCGTTTCCGGTCGAAGAGCATGGGAATGATGGCTGCCCTGGAGGCGCCGGTAGAATCGTGCAGGTACTTGCCCACCACACCGGATGAGTTGGCGAGTCCGTTCGGGAATCTCGGAGATTTGGAGTTCAGCAGCAGTCTGGCCGATTCGCAGGCACTGGCGGCCAGCACTACAATACGGGCCTTCACAGTCCTTTCCTCCAGCGTTTTGGTGTCCACATAAGAAATACCGGTACACAAACCGGTTTGCGGATCGGTGAGTACCTCGCGCGCCATGGCGTGGTAAATGACGTCCAGATTTTTTGATTTCAGGGCAGGTTTAACCAGACAGGATGAAGAAGAAAAATCGGCATAAGCCATGCATGCGCGCCCGCACTGACTGCAGTAGAAGCACTCTCCTCTGTCGTCGTTTATCTTTTTGGTGAGAATACTCATCCGGGAGGGAATAGTCTTTATTCCCAGATTCCGGTTGGCCTTTTTGATCATGAGTTCATGCAGGCGCGGTTTGGGGGGAGGCAGAAATACCCCGTCCGGGTCGTTCGGGAGGCCTTCGTTGGTACCGAAAACACCCAGCATGCTGTCAATCTCGTCGTAAAAAGGCTTCACTTCATCATAGGAGATTGGCCAGTCCTCACCGAGGCCGTCAATACTCTTTCGTCTGAAATCATCGGGGCCGAACCGGAGTGAGATACGCCCCCAGTGATTGGTGCGACCACCGAGCATGCGGGACCGGAACCAGGCAAATTTGGTGCCGGGAGCTGTTGTGTATGGCTCGCCCTCGATATCCCAGCCACCGTAGGCGGCATCAAAGTCGCCAAACGGCCGGAAGCGGGTGGAGGCACCTCGCCGGGGCGATTGCCAGGGCCATTTGAGCTGCGTAATGTACTGAGGGTCGGCAGGGTCATAGTGCTGTCCTGCCTCCAGCAGGCAAACTTTGGCGCCAGCTTTGGTAAGCTCGTAGGCTGCCATACCACCACCCGCTCCCGAACCGACAATGATCACGTCGTAGGATTCTGCAGAAAAATTGAACTGTATGTCTTGCATAGCGGAAAGATAATCCGGCTAATTTTGGTTGAAAACCGGATTTGAAGGCGAAAAGTAGGAAATGTTCCAAATTGTCAATCTAAAAGTATGAACATATTGTCAATAGCTCTACATTTATCCGTGATTTTAAACCATTAACTTTCATTTTCTGACTTATGAAAAAACTTCTCCTTCTCATCCTGTTCTTTGTAGCAGGACTGCAGATGGCGCAGGCTCAGATTCCCGATGGCAGTATCGCTCCGGATTTCACCGGAGTTGACATCAACGGAGAGTCGCACAACCTGTATAGTCTGCTGAACGCTGGCAAGCACGTTTACATCGACGTTTCTGCTACCTGGTGTGGTCCCTGCTGGAACTATCACAACTCTCATGCACTCAGAGATCTTTGGGAAACACATGGCCCTCCGGGCACTGACGAGGCTTTCGTGATGTTCATTGAAGGTGATGCAGCTACCAATACAGCCTGCCTCTACGGACCTTCAGGATGTGTAGGTGGAACCCAGGGTGACTGGGTGTCCGGTACTCCCTACCCTATCATTGACGATGCGAGTATCGCAGGTCTGTACCAGATTGCATACTTCCCGACAATTTTCTACATCTGCCCGATTGACAAGAAGGTGTACGAAGCCGGCCAGCTGCCTGCCACCAGTCTGTGGAACTTCCGAACCAGTCACTGCGCGCCGCCGCCAATTACATATTCCATTGATTTACAGAGAAATGTAAAGTGCTTTGGCACCAGCACAGGCGCAATTAACATCACCCCGGGTGGTGGTCTGAATGGTTCGTTCACTTATCTGTGGAGCAACGGCGCCACCACGCAGGATCTGAACAACATTCCAGCCGGCAACTACACAGTAACCATTACCCGCGGCAACCAGACTGCCGTATCCGATCCGATCACTATCGAACAGCCATCACAACCATTGAGCGCCGAGGTAGTGAACTTTATTCAGGTTGGCTGTAACGGTCTCACGGGTAGTATTACGGCCACCGGTGTTGGTGGCTGGGAGTCCAGCTACGCCTACAGCTGGTCCAACGGCGGCGGAACTGAAACCGCCATCGGTCTGAATGCCGGCACATACACTTGTACCGTAACGGATGCAGAGGGATGCACATCCACCGTGTCACAGACGCTGGCTCCTCCTACCTACCCAACAGCGCTGGTAGCCACACCCCCTGTAATTGACTGCGCTCACCCGACCATTCAGCTGGACGGAACACAATCGAGTACAGGGGATGATTTCAGCTATTTGTGGTTTGCAACCAGCGGCGGACACATCGTTTCTGGTGGAACAACCCTGACGCCTACCGTTGACAGCGCGGGAAGCTATACACTCCGCGTTACCAATATCACCACTACCTGTGCATCATTTGCAACCAGGTCGGTGAACGTGAATATTAGCTATCCGGATGCCAATGCAGGTAATAATGGCGTTGTTTCTTGTCCGATACCCCTGGATACACTGGCGGGAAGCGGTTCAAGCGGCACCAATTACAGTTATGCCTGGACTGGTCCCAACGTCGTAGCAGGAGGTAATACCCTGACACCGGTTGTTGGCGCACCCGGTGTATATACGCTGATTGTGTCCAACTCAACAAACGGTTGTACCAAAACATCCACAACCAGTGTTACCGGCAACAACACGCCACCTTCACTGAACATCACCGGTTCTCAGATTACCTGTGTTGAAGATACCGTGAATGTGAGTGTTTCCACAAACTCAAACAATGCAGAAGGACGTTCCACCCCAAAAGTATCAAGCAGGCTGACCATTTCCTCGAGAACTACCAACAACACGGCCACCTTTTGTGGCACGAAACCCACATCAACAAATTCGAAATCAGTTACAATGAGCATAAAGAGAGAGCCATGAAATACAGACACGAAGGTTGGAAGAAGTGGGTCACTGGACACACGGTCAGGCTCAGACCTATCTACAAGTGGATAAAGCGGACAGGACCCGTCACCTATTCCAGCTTACCAGGACAATCTATCCACGAGTCGCATGACCTGCCC
>CAIYFY010000283.1 GCA_903925535.1 uncultured Bacteroidota bacterium
CATCTGCAAGTATCAGTTTTACCATTTAATCTTGTCTGTTTTCACCGATAATTCATCCCATGATGCGATTATTCTTCCTTTTTTGCCTGGTCATGTCGGGTACAAGCCCTCTTTGGGGTGCCGGTTCATACCCTGATTCCCAGTTTAATGTTGAAATTGATTCTATCCACCATATAGATTGTCTGTCGTCCAAAGGCTATCTCTCCCTGCGGGCAAGTGGGGGTACTGCTCCATATTCTTATCAGTGGAGCAACGGCAACGACACTTTTTTTGATGACGATCTGGATGCAGGTGCAGTTGAAATTTTTGTTTACGACTCGGATGGCAATGTTGTAAATCTGTTTGTGGAAATTCACGAAGACAGGGTTCCGCCATTCGCCAGTGCAGGTGCAGATTTCAATCTGCTTTGTACCACTACCCCCGCAAGTCTTTCCGGTTCCGGATCTGCGGGTATGGAATACAGGTACTCGTGGACAAGTTTTGCCGGAGGTGTCATACAGTCCGGGGCAAACACCCTGACGCCGGTTATCCGTCATACTGGTGGATTCAGTCTCAAGGTTACAAACCTGAACAATAGATGTTTTTCAACCGATACCGTGCTGGTCAGCGCCACGCATCAGGCACCGGCCGTTACTGCCACAGGTGGTACTTTCAATTGTATTCAGACTGCTGTAACGCTGAGTTCGACCTATCCGCAACAGAACGTGGTGTGGTGGTGGACGGGTCCGAACGGTTTTTTTTCATACGATCCGAATCCGCAGGTGAGTGTAACAGGTGTTTTTGTCTTCAGGGCTACTGACACGCTCACTACCTGTATGAATACGGCCAACGCGCTGGTTTATGCCGACACCATGAAGCCTGTTTTTGTTCCTGTAGGAGGTACAGTTACCTGTTCCCAACCGTCAGTAACCATCCAGGGAACCGCCACGCCGGCCGGTTGTACTTTTTTCTGGAAAGGGCCACCCAACTTTACATCCACGCTGCAAAACCCGACAGTGTTCAATAGCGGTTTATTCAGGGTCACGGTTACCAATTCTTCCAACGGATGTGCCAGAAATACTGTTGCAGAGATTGATGAAGACCTCGTGCCTCCCGGTGCCACCGCGGGTGTGTCGGGCGAGCTGACGTGTGTGAACTCGTCTGTTCAGTTATCCGGCAGCAGTAACACAGGTCTGGTCAATTATCTCTGGACAGGCCCCAACGGCTTTACTTCCAACTCGCAGAATCCTGTGGTAACCATCGCCGGGAACTATCAGTTGCGGGTAACAAATCCCGTGAACGGATGCTCATCAGTGGCTGCTGCTGTTGTTGTTTCCAATACAGCACCTCCGGGTGCCTCGGCTACCGGTGCTGTCAGAACATGTGCAGTACCCAACCCGGTTATTACTGCAAGCAGCCCAACACAGGGGGTTATCTATCACTGGATTGGTCCCGGACTGAATACTTTCCAGCAAAATCCGGCAGTCAGCAGCAATGGAACGTACTTTGTGACGGTTACCAACCCGGTCAACGGCTGTACCAGCACGGCCTCTGCTGTGGTGACACAGAATACCACCCAGCCGTCTCTGACAACCACCTCTGCCACCATCAACTGTTACAACCCGTCACCCCAGATTACCGCTGCCTCACAGACACAGGGTGCCACATTTTCATGGACAGGCCCCAACGGATTCACTTCAGGTGTATCCAGTCCCAATGTATCTGTTTCCGGGTTTTACTATGTGACTGTTACCAATCCTGCCAATGGCTGTACCAACTCGGTCAATGTCTGGGTGCCGGAAAATTTCAATGCCCCCATCGTTTTCGCCGGTACCGATCGGGTAATCAACTGTTTGTTCCCCACAATTCTGGCAAATCCTGTGGGTACATCCACAGGCAATTTTATTACCTATTCCTGGACAACCTGGAACGGTCTGATTCTCGACGGAGCCAATACGCTGTTCGCCCGTTTTGGGGAACCCGGCTCCTATGCATTGAAGGTAACCAACACTGTCAGTGGCTGTTTTCGGGTTGACAGTATGACGGTTACAGAAAATCCGCCAGTAGAAATTCAGACTTCAGTACAGACTCAGGTAACCTGTAATGGTGCGGCCACCGGAGTTGCAAGGGTAACTGCCCAGGGTGG
>CAIYFY010000284.1 GCA_903925535.1 uncultured Bacteroidota bacterium
GACAAACCCTACTACCTCGGGGTAACGGTGAACAACAGTCCGGAACTGCTGCCCCGCGCACGGCTCAGTTCATCCCCCTACGCGCTCTCGCTGATTGGCCAGAGCAATATTTTCCCCTCCACGGGTACGGTAGGGGTCGGTACCAAATCTCCCGACTCCGGCGCCCAGCTCCACGTGAAAAACAGCAACGGCACCGGCAAGGTAACGGTGGAAGGCTCAGACGGAGCAGAGATCGTATTCAAGAAAGGGGATGATTCCGCCATCATCTCATACGATGGAAGCAAGATTAATATTTCGAATTTCAATCTGGTATTCGACGAGGGAATCAAACTGCCCGTCAACAAGTCAGTACGGTACAACGGCGACGCCGACTGGCGCCTGGTGGATACCGACGACTTTGAAACCGGAACAGAAGGATGGATTTGCCATAATATATGGAACAGTACAACTACAGCTGCTTTTGAGCGGTTCACCCCTAATACACCTTTCAGCAGAGGCTGGATACTGCGACCCACGCAGGTGAGCACATCCTGCCTGAAGAAAGAAATTGACCTGACCGGAATTCCACATACCATGGTCAAAGTAGCATTTACCTATCACTTTTTTGACACATGGGATAACTGGGACTATCCTGCAGCAGGGATTAGTGAATTTGCGTACGCAGCTTTCGCATCCCAGGTCAATCCATACACGGCGCCTGGTCAGTCAAACGGATTTTTCCAAATTGGATGGCGCAAGCCTGCCGTTTACACTTTCAACCGTTATGGCGCCGGTTACACCACTTTTGTGGCATATGGCGATTACAATGTCAGAGGTTCGATGGTTGCACAAACCTCACTGGATAAATTCTGGATATTCTTCGGGTCAAACCTGAATGGTTCTCCGGTAAACGACGAGAGTTTTGGCATCAGCAACGTAGAAATCTGGGTCAAATAATGCCGGTTACCATTCATCAACAAGCATCTTCAAACAGAAAGAAACGATGAAGCATATTTTTATTATCCTCTCCGTCTTTTTTGCCGGGTTGTATAACCTGCATGGACAGGCAACATTGGTCATACAGGGGTCTGTTCAGAATTCATCCGGCGCTCCAGTGAGCAACGGAACCTACAGCATGACTTTCCGTCTGTACGAAACAGAGTCAGGTAGCACACCGATATGGTCGGAAACGCAGCCTGCCGTAGCTGTCACGGGCGGTTTGTACAATATTTCGCTCGGATCGGTCAGTCCGTTAACTGCTCCTTTCAGCACGGTCTATTACCTCGGTATATCCATCGGAACCGGGGCCGAGCTCATCCCGCGTGCACGCCTGACATCTTCCCCGTATGCCATGTCGCTGCTCGGAGAAACCAACCTTTTCCCATCCAGCGGTGCAGTGGGTACCGGAACGGTAAATCCACAATCCGGAACACAATTACACGTCAAAAATACCGATGGTACTGGCCGATTGATCTTGGAGGGCGACAACGATGCCGTAATAAGACTCAAGCAGGGATCAAACAGCTCGGATATTACATTTGATGGCAACAAAATTACCATAGCCAACATGAGCCTGATCCTGTCAGATGATCTGAATCTGCCGGCGGGTGCATCTATTAAATACAACGGCCTGCCAGGCTGGCGACTTATTGACCGCGATGACTTTGATGCCGGAGATGACGGCTGGTCGTGTGTAGATGACTGGACCAACAACACCGTCAGGACATTTCAGCGATTTACGCCCAATACCCCCTTCAGTCAGGGTTATATCCTGAGACCTGATCAAAATGGGAATGATGTTTTGAAAAAGAAGTTTGACCTGACTGGTATTCCACATTCACGCGTCAGGGTGGTTTTCACCTTTCACTTTTTCGATACCTGGTCTTTCAAGGAGGCTGGTTGGGCGGGGTTTGCCTCTCAATTGAATCCATATACTGCACCAGCGCAATCCAATGGTTACTTCCAGACAGGCTGGGTCGGTGAGCACCCGGGAGAATTCGACTTTGGCGGTGTGGGTTATGTCAACTTCTTTTTCAATAATAATATAGCCGATTGTAATCTGCGGGGAGAAATGATAGCCCAGCATACCGGTAATGATTTCTGGCTGCTATTCGGTTCCAATCTGGACGAGGTCGCCTCAAACGAAAGTTTTGGCATCAGCAACATCGAAATCTGGGTTCAATAACACATCAACACAAACACA
>CAIYFY010000285.1 GCA_903925535.1 uncultured Bacteroidota bacterium
CCCGGACGAATTTCGTTTCCTTCAACAATACGGCCAGTGGCCAGGTTGGAATAAATAAACTTGGCACCAACTGCAGCAGACAGGTTATCCGACAGTTTGCGCGCATATCCGGCACTGAACTCAAACTCGTTCGGGCGACCCTGACCCAGGGATTCGCCCTGCTCGTTGGTGAACTCAATGTCACCCAGCGAAAAATAGCGCAGACTGGCACCTACTGCCTGACGGTCGTCGAGTTTGTAATAACCTGACAGGTACGCAAGATAAACGTCATTCAGACCGAGATTACGCATCCATGGCGTATAGGTGGCCGATATTGACACATTTTGGGTAGCGAATGCAAGCTTCGAAGGGTTGTAGTGCATACCGTTCGGATCCGCAGAAGTTGCAATACCCACATCGCCCATCGCACCGCCGCGCGCATCAGGTACAATGCGCAGGAAAGGAACTGCAGAGGTTACTGCATTGGCACAACGCTCCCCGGTCGGGATTGTCTGACCTGTTACTGGATTGAACGAATACCCCTGGCCGTCCTGACAACGGGCGAAAACCTGAGCTTCAGTATGTCCGGCGGACAAAACAAACGGCGACATCATTAACAGCCGTACGATCAATTTCTTCATTTTTCAGTATTATTTTACTGTTAGCTGGTGATTACTCCATTTCTCTGGAGTGTAAGGATACCCGCACTGCATCCAATACCATGCCATGACGCACTTTCAATGTGACTGGTTGTCCGGAACAGACAAAAATAAATGAATCACTTCAGAATAACCAGTTTTTCGAACTCGCTTTCTGCAGTAGTTTGATTGCCTGAGGCGTCTGTACCGCGGATTTTCACCCTGTAAAGGTAAACACCCCTGGCCAGTTGGTCACCATAATCATCCTTGCCGTCCCACTGTATATCGGTAACACGATACCCGTCGGTATTTGCTACGGTTTGCTGTATGGTTTTTACCAGCCTGCCTGCAACGGAAAATATACTGACCTGAACGTCGAGCATTTGTCCGGCAAGGGTATGCTCGAACTGGAACCAGGTATTGGTTGTAAACGGATTCGGATAGTTGAGTACATGGCTGAGTGCCGCATCTCCGGCTTCTGCCACGATAAATTCGACATACCCCTCTCCCGAATTATTCGCAATATCCCAGCCCTTGACGGCCAGCGTGTGCTTGCCGGGGGCCAGATTGTTCAACGGATACAATGCCTGTCCCTTTCGCGAATCATCGGGAGCACTCTGGTAGAATTCGTTCAGTACGATGGTTTCCAGCACGTTGCCATCCAGTACGGCGGTCAGGTCGTGTCCGAGACTGGTGCCTGTTACGTTCATCCCATAGTCATCCGAACACTTCACGAGTACTTTCGGAGAGCTGTCGGTTACACCGCCCGTTACAAAGGCGTCGGTATTCAGGAACGCCTGTACCAGTGGTGGTCTGTTATCTTTGATTACTCCTGCGTTACCGCCTATGATGATGGTTTCGTCAGCACCGGCAGCATCCAGCGGGGTACCATCTTCTGCGTAATAGCTGATTTTGCCAAAACCGTAATTGTAGTTGATATCCCTGGGAACTACAAAGCTGATGCTGAACGCTCCGTTCTTCACCGTTGCAATTCCTCTGAAAATAACACTGCGCTGTACAGTGAATTCTTTCCTGTAACTTCCCTGATCCTGTGCCAGCGTCTGAAGATTCTGCTTTTTGTCGAACAACGTAACATATACACGGCCGCTGAAATCGGTAAGCAGATTGCCATCCGGATCGGTAACCACGCCCTCCAGGGTCACGGGCATGAGGGCTTTCAGTGTATCAACTTCACCATTCGGCCCGCTGATTCTGGTAGTGGAAACCCGGTTTTCAGGTATGGCCAGTGTCATGGCCGGATCGCCCAGCAAGGTGAAACGCCTGGCGTTCTGAATGTCGGAGGTCAGTTTGTTTTTGGAGTCCTTCAGTATCCGCCCGATCGTGCGATACTGTCCGTTGATTTTTTCATATATAATGCTCTGTACAGCATCCGTCAGGTCCTCGTTGCCATTGATATAGACAGATCTTACCGTTGTGAACAATGCAATAGCCCCCGAATTCACGCGAAGAAGAGCCTGCTCGCCTCCGGTCAGGGTAGTATAGTCGTCGTATCCGCCAAAGGTACAGGTAGCGGTAATGATAAGCGGGTAGCGGTTCTTGTTGTCCCAGCTGGCTATATCATTGTTATCGAGCACGCGCTCCTGCGACCACCCGCGAGGTCCCCCGTGACCAATGTAGTGCGTAATCAGGTTGCCCTTGAAAATATTGGAGTTGATGGCAGCCTTGGCATCCGGGAAGCGCTGTCCGGCAGATGTGGCCACCTGCTGGTAGGCATCGAAGTACACTTTCTCGTTATTGAAGAATTTTACCGCGTTGGTATTGTCAGTTGCCAGTTTGTCGGCCTGGTTGATGTGCGCGTTGCCATCTTCATCATCGGCAATGAACAATACCCTTAGCCTCCAGTCGCCCAAAAGAGCCGGATCCTTGTCGTATGCAATTATTTTATCAGCAAGTGCATCTGCATCTTCAGCGTTCCGGGCAACCAGCCTTCCCACCGATATATCCAGTGAACCTGTAAGGGCTCCGCCTTCCTCCGGACTGAGCAGGGCAAAAAAGTCGTCGGACGGGAACGCATTGATCGGACTGAACGATTCTGCCGTTTCAAAAACCGGGATATAATCGTTGTTGCCGTCGCCATTCGAGTTGTTCTTCGGGTCGAATGACCCGTCGCCAAACAGCAGCAAATACTGAAATTTGTCGGGATCGCGCTCCAGCAGCATTCGGGCAAAATCGCGCATCGCGACAGGATCCTTGGCCCCGGATGAAAATTCGTTGAAAAGATCCAGTACATTAACTGTAGCTACCGACAAACCACTGAAAGCTCTTCTGTGCTCGGCAAGTCGCTCGGCGGCCTTCGCTGTTTCAGGATGATACAGTATAACCATATCCAGTCCGCGTAAACCGTGCAGATTCTGGTTGGCAATTTTTCCTGTTGCAAATTCCGGCTTCGGAAAAGAAGCGGAGGCATTCCAGGCCACAAAATTGCGGAGAACGCCCTGTGTAGCCACTCCGAATGTAGCTGTGCTGCCTGCCTGAGTGAATAATTGCTTACCGGGTGTCCGGGGAGTGGTAATATCCCATATAGTCAGGCCACTGCCGGCATTGGAAATACGAAACTGTGTTGCTGCTCTGCTGACAGATCTGATGTCTCTGAATTCCAGAATGTCGCTGCTCATGTTGAGCCTTCTGCGCACATTCAGTTCTATGTAATCGAGCCAGCCTTCGCTGGCGCTGCTTACTTCCGGGTAGTTCACTGTCACTTGCAACGGACTGGCCGAAGGCAGGAACGAACCTGTGACAACAGCATTGGCTGCAAACGGGCCGTCGTTATTATCAGTATCAACTCCCGCAATGGATTTGCTGAAAGTGGAACCCGACACCTGAAAACGTACACTCTGACTCACATTGCTCCGGCCGGCAAACTCCCCGCGTATGCGCGCGACGCTGTCGGTAACAATGTCCGGAAAATCAAACGTGTAGGTCTTTGAGCGGCTCTGATAGAAATAGTCGCCAAACCAGCGTTTGCCCGACCCCTGCGAAGATGAATTGTAGTTGAGCAGGTTGGTTTTCTCTTCTTCCAGCCGTACGAAATCGTCGAACTGATCGGTTGTGAACGCAGCTGCCGTTTCGGCCTGGTCTGAAATCCTTAATCCGGTTCCGTCGCCTGTTTTAAGAAAGTACCAGGCATGCTCATCGTAGAGGTGAACGCGTGTAGTAAGCACCGGATCACTATTCGATGGCCTGTAAATCCAGGGGCGCGGCCCGACGGCGTAGAAAAGTATATAATCGCCGGTGTTAAACTTGCCATCGCTCTCACCCACCACCAGTATGGCATTTTCAAGCAGATCATCAGGACGCGCATCTCCGATTTTTTCGGGCAGCATGGCGCCGCCATTACCATAGATACGAATGGTACGCGGATCAATATTGTCAATATCCGTAACCCCCAGTTCGTTCTTTATATAGTTGTAATCGAGTTTGTAAATGCCGGAATTTTCCACACCGAATTTATATACATTTCCACTGCTCAA
>CAIYFY010000286.1 GCA_903925535.1 uncultured Bacteroidota bacterium
GCATATTAAAACAGCCTTATTTGAGCTCTTTCGGCTTTACCACGGTGAAAACCCGTGAAACGTTGAAGCCAAAACGAATTCCGCTCATTAACCGGCCATCGTTACCCTGGAAAAACCACTGTTCCTGTGTCTCCGTAATGAATCCCTTGTAGGTCATATCCGGAGAGTTGGTGAAATGCAACTGAAAGACGTGTCCGCCAGTTTCTATGTCGAGACCAAGCGACAAGGAATTCACATACGAAGTCGCAATTTGTCCATCTGGCACATAGTAGTATTCAGCATTTAAAGCCACCCTTTTCGACAGCTTGAAGCGCCCGGCCACTCCCATGGCATACACATCGTTTTTGTCCTCCGGCGAGGTAGTCAGGTTTCTGTGCACCAGTGTCGGCATCAGTTGCAGTGATAATCTGTCGCCGAACTTGCGCCCGATCAGCAGCTGATGTGTGTAGTAGAGCCTGTCGGTGAACTTGTTGTCGCGCGACGGATCGGCAAATTTCACCGACTTGATTTGTGCATCAGCCAGGTAGGTGAGTGTCACAGGTATGTTTCTGGCACCGGAACACTGCCTGAGTATCTTGTACTTGACAAATCCGTCATAGATCTTCTCCCGACTGTTCCGGCCGGCGCCGATCATGAGTCTGTTGGTTATCCCGTAATCGAGCCCAAACCGGATTGTAGCGCCATCCAGTCCGAAAATATCGTACAATCCCTGTCTGACCGGGGAGAAGCGGTGCGATATTTTAAAATCCAGCACTCCCGCAGCGGTGTTTTCCATGGAGTGACCATTGATGACCCGGTTGGTTTTGAAGCTGGCGGTGGCATATTCCACAGTCTTCTCTTCACCGAGCAGTGCAAGGAGGTCCTGATCCTGAGCTTGCAGGAGGGCGGGGAACAGGAGGAGCAGGAGCAAATACTTCTTAGTCATAAAACTGGTATTTCAATGTGCTGAATTTCCGTTTATTTCATCGGTTCGAGCGTGGCGTCAATCAGAATTCGTGCATCCCTGGTCACTTTATCGCTCACGAGTGAAGGAATGGTGATGCCATAGTCCGGCAAGATCAGCGAGAAACCGGCATTCACCCGGATTTTTCCCCCGCTGACGTTGAGAGCTCCGTTGGCTGTGATATCCTTGGTCACCCCGTGTAACGTCATTTTTCCGGATACTACCGCGTTGTAAGTGCCATCTTTTGCCAGATTCACTTCGTTCAGGTTGGTAATCTGACCGGCAAAGGTGGCCTTGGGAAATTTATTGGACTCCACATAGTTTTCATTGAAATGCTCTTCCATCAACGCCTGCTCAAATTTGAAGCTTTTCAGCAGTACAGCCCACTGAATCTTGCCTGTTGATGCGTCAAGTACACAGGATGCCGTTTTGGTAAGCGCCTCGATTTTTTCGGGCGAGGTGGAGCTGGTAGCATCAAGTTTTACTTTTCCGTCGCGGGTGAAGTAGTTCTGGGCAGAAAGGGTGGTGGTGGCAGCAAGCACCACGAACAGGAGCACTATTTTTTTCATGTCGGATTGATTTTTAAATGAAGAATTAACGGACTTCAACGCAGTTGTCGAGTTGCACATCGAAATTCAATCCGCTGCAGGTTCCTTTGAATTGGACGGTTTCTCCGACGGCAAACTCGGTGCGGGTATGTGGCGCCGTGGCGGAGAGCTCGCAACGGACCACGAATCCGTTCGCATCTCCTGTTTCAAGGCTCACTTTTACGGTTCCTTCATCATTCATCACTTCCGTAACATTGCCTTTCACAGCAATTACCTTGTCGAAATATTTTTCGTTGGATGCTGCTTCGTCGCGCTGGTACTCTTCCAGCAGCGTCGCGGCATCCACAGCGATGTCTGATTTTGCGTTAGTCAGGTTTACATGAGGTTTATTCCACAAATAGTAGGCAACCCCGGCGCCGGCAGCAACAACTACCAGCAGTACAACAAGCATTTTTTTCATGTCGAATAAGTTTTGGAGAAATTACAGGGGTTTCTGCCATTTTTGACACGGCAGGAACATCCTCAGGCATTCTTAGTTGTTGGGCATACCGGCATTAACCCATGCCTCGAACAGATCTATATTGCAGGAGGTCATCTTGCCGGATGGCGGCATCAGATTCCCACGGCCATTGACGCGGTCAACTGCCGACATGGCAAAATTGACCAGGTTATCGTACGTGTCCATAGCCGACGACTCCTGTGAGCCGCCCGGTTGATGACAGGCCACACAGTTTTGCTGAACCATTGGCGCAATATCGTTGGCGTAACTGACCGCTGTTGTGTCGCAATCAGTCACACCGTACTGATCAACCTCGTTATCATAGTAACAGGAGGTCTGGGAAAGAAAAACAAACAAGGCCATCATTATGGCTACCGGAAGAATAAATTTCATGGTATTGACAATTTTGTTGTTTTCAAAAATTTGATCGCCGCAGCGCGAATCAGTTTTCCGGCGCTCCCGCAGCTACCCACACCCGAAGCTTGGCCAGCGAACAGTCGTCCAGCCTGGAGCCACCCAGCGGCATCCAGTTGCTTGCCCTGTTTACGGAACTGTACAGCGACCCGTTCAGTGCATAAGTCCGGATTTCTGAATAGGTGGTCAGTTTGACACCTCCCTGCGGATTGGATCCGCTATGGCAGCCCTGACACTTGACCTGAACAAGGGGCTTTACAAAAATGTTGTAGCCAGCTCCGTTGATTGTATCACAAACTCCGGCTGCCTCGTCACAGGAATTGTTCCGTGCGCCCTGACTGATCCATTTCTTCAGCAAATCAATTTGGGCCGTAGTAAACGCAGGCTTGTTCAGGGGCATGCGCTCGTCAGACTCACTGGTGGTAAGTGACTCTATCAGGTCGTTTTTATTCCAGTTGGTTCGCGTAACATCCTCCACTGTAGCCATGAGGCTCTCATAGGAATCCACTACCACACCCTCAGCCCGGTCCTGCGCATTGTGGCATCCCGACTCTGTACAATTGGAAATCAGGAGCGGGAGTACCTGGTTTTGAAAATATACGGTATCGGGGTCACACGCACTTCCGGCCGGCGTGTCCGGGTCAACAGGTATGAACGGATCGTGCTTGCAGGAAAAAAGAGTTACAGTAAAAAGGCCAGCGAATAAACCTGACAGCAGAAAAAAGCGTTTCATGTTTTTTGTCTTTATTGAAAAGAGGCCGCTAAGATGCCGCCCTTTCAACAACTCAAACAAATTTAAGATACCGAACGGGAATAAAACACCTCTGAACATGGAACGAAAGGAATGGAAGACCTGGCTTGGTCGCTTCGGAGTAGCGGGATTTATGTTCTTCCTCGCCAAAGGACTGGTGTGGATTGCTGTATTTATGGGCGCTTTCAAAGCTTGTACTTAGTACCTTCGCGCCTCGAAAAAGGCCTCTGCTTACCTTAAACTGAAAGAATACGGCATATAATGACCGACGCTCTCGAAACGGATCTCGTAGATCCCCGACACATCAATATCAAAGGTGCCCGTACCAACAATCTCCGGAACGTGGATCTGCAGATTCCGAAAAATCAGCTGGTGGTCGTCACCGGCGTGAGCGGTTCAGGAAAGTCCAGTATCACTATGGATACGCTTTATGCCGAAGGACAGCGGCGATATGTGGAAAGTCTGTCGAGTTACGCCCGGCAGTTTCTCGGACGCATGAAAAAACCTGACGTGGATTATATCCGCGGGATCTGTCCGGCTATCGCCATAGAGCAACGGGTTACTACCGGAAATGCACGCTCTACGGTAGGCAGCATGACGGAAATCTACGAGTTTCTAAGGCTCCTGTTCGCCAGAATAGGCAAGTTCTATTCGCCGGTATCCGGTGGTGTCGTCAAAAAACACGAGGTTTCAGATGTGATTGACTATATCAGAAACCTGCCTGAGGGGGCCCGGGGTATGGTACTCGTACCTGTAAACAGAAAAAACCGCGAAAGACCTGTAGAGCAGGAACTGAATATCCTGCTACAAAAAGGCTACTCGCGTCTGTGGTGGAAAGGTGAAATCCAGCGTATTGAAGATCTGCTGGAAAATGAACAGGCGCTCGCCGATATGGATATCAAAACGCATGCCTTCGTTCTGATGGATCGTTTTTCTCTCCCCATGTCGACAGAAAGTGACTGGATGCGCCTGGCAGACTCTGTCAACACCGCTTTTTATGAAAGCGAAGGGGAATGTACCATACAGCTGGTAAACAATGATGGTGGCGAATATCCCGCTGCCGTTGTTTTCAATAACCGGTTCGAACTCGATGGTATCGTATTCCCGGAACCAACTCCGCAACTCTTCAATTATAACAATCCCTATGGCGCCTGCCCGACGTGCGAAGGCTACGGAAAGGTACTCGGTATTGATCCAGACAAGGTCATACCCGACAAAACAAAATCGGTGTACGACGGAGCCGTGGCCTGCTGGAAAGGAGAGAAATACGGAGAGTGGCTCTCGTTTTTCCTCCAGCGCGCGCACACCGTCAATTTTCCTGTACACACTCCGTATGAATCACTCTCGAAACAGGAGCTGAAACTGCTCTGGAACGGAAAGAACGAGGTGCCGGGTATCATGTCTTTTTTCAATGAACTGGAAAGCAAGACGTATAAAATCCAGAACAGAGTAACATTGTCAAGATATCGCGGCAGAACAACATGCCACACCTGTGAGGGAGGCCGGCTCCACCAGGAAGCGCTCTGCGTGAAAATTGACGACAAAAATATTTCTGACCTGACCAGTATTCCTATTGATCAGGTACTCGAATTCTCGGAAAATCTAGACAGCCATATCTCTGATTTTGATCGCCAGGTTGCCAATCGGCTACTCCTCGAAATCAATAACCGACTCCGGTTTATGGTGGACCTGGGTCTGGGCTATCTCACGCTCGACAGGGTGTCAAGCACGCTTTCAGGCGGAGAAACCCAGCGTATTCACCTCACCAGAACGCTGGGAAGTAACCTGACTTCTTCTCTCTACCTGCTCGATGAGCCATCTGTTGGCCTGCATCCAAGAGATACCGGCCGGCTGGTCAGCGTTCTCAAAGAGTTAAGGGATCTCGGAAATACGGTGGTAGTGGTCGAACACGAGGAGGAAGTAATCAAAAACGCCGATTTTCTGGTGGATATGGGCCCGGAAGCAGGAGTACACGGCGGAAAGGTGGTGTTCGCTGGCCCTTACTCCGATATTGAAAAAGCCGCGCCGGAAAGTCTGACAACCAAATATATGACCGGTGCACTGTCGGTTGAAACACCCGCCGTGCGCAGACCCTCCCGGGAGTTTCTGACTATCAGGGGTGCACGACAACATAACCTGAAGAATATTGACGTGCGGATTCCACTTCACTGCCTCACCGTAGTAAGCGGTGTGTCAGGATCGGGTAAAACAACGCTCGTCAGGGATATTTTCTACCCGGCAGTATCACAACACCTGCCCGATAACGGCGGTAAAACTCCAGGACTTTTCGACGGTCTGGAGGGCAATGTGAAGCGTATCAACAAGGTCGAATTCATCAACCAGAGCCCTATCGGCAAAAGCAGCCGGTCCAATCCGGTGACTTATGTGAAGGCCTATGACTACATACGCGATCTGTTTTCTTCTCAACAGATGTCGAAAATACGCGGATATCAACCCAAACACTTCAGTTTTAATGTAGAGGGCGGACGCTGTGAGGCCTGCAAGGGTGAGGGTGAACAGGTGGTGGAAATGCAGTTCCTCGCCGATGTTCACCTCGAATGCGAATCCTGCAAGGGCCGGCGCTTCCGATCCGAAATTCTGGAGGTCGAATTCAAAGGGAAAAATATCTTCGATGTGCTCAGCCTGAGTGTAGAAGACGCACTGGATTTCTTTCAGGGTCACAAAGAGATTATTGACCGTATCAAGCCGCTGTTCGATGTCGGCCTCGGATATGTGCAACTGGGGCAGTCCTCCAGCACGCTGTCGGGCGGAGAGGCGCAGCGCGTCAAACTGGCATCTTTCCTGATCAGGGAGAACAGCAACGGACATATTTTCTTCATTTTCGATGAACCCACTACCGGGCTCCACTTCCACGATATCAACAAATTGCTGCGCGCAATGAACGCACTGGTGGAAAAAGGTCACTCTGTACTGGTGGTGGAACACAACCTCGAAGTAATCAAATCGGCCGACTGGGTGGTTGATCTGGGCCCGGAGGGCGGTCAGGCAGGTGGAAATCTGGTGTTCGAAGGTACCCCCGAAGAACTGGTGTCTGTAAAAGAAAGTCACACCGGAAGGTATCTGGCAGAGAAACTGGGATAGTGCATGCTGCTTTTGCTGCTTTTTGCCGCCATCGTTTTCATCCTGTGGCGATTCTGGTTCTTTTTCCGGAACCCCCCGCGCCATGTGCCCGCGGGAAACTCAATGTTATCGCCAGCCGACGGCTATGTCGTGTATGTCAGGCGTGTGAATGCGGGAGAAGTACCCATGGCAATAAAAAAAGGGCGTCAGGTTATGCTGACCGAGCTCGCAGCACCGGGTGAAATGGCCGCCTCGTCGGGTTTTCTCATTGGTATTTTCATGACGCCGTTCTCTGTGCATTACAACAGGATTCCTCTTTCAGGAGTGGTCAGTTCCGTTCACAGTTACAAGCCGGGAAACAACCGGACTATGGCCCGGATGATCTTCAATCTCCTGACCCGGAACAGAGCCCCCGAAACAGGTTGTACATACCTGCTGACCAACGAAAGGCGAACAACCGTCATTCATGCCGGAAAGGGATTTTACGCTGTTACCCAGATTGCTGATGTGTGGGTCAGTCAAATCGTAAACAGGATGGCGCCGGGCGACAAAGTGAATCGCGGAACACCATTTGGCATGATCAGGTTTGGCTCACAAACCGACTTGTTCATATCAGATCAGCTGGGGTACCAGCCTGTATGCAGACCCGGGAGCTATGTCTATGCGGGAGAGACTGTTATAGCATCATAGGGTATATCCGGCGCACTACTGACCAAAAACATACTGTACAATGTTGGCACCCATCTGCAGGGCCTTGTTGCGGGTTTCCTGCGAGTCGCCGTGCACATCGTCCCATCCGTCGCCGAGATCTGTTTCAAAATTATAGTAGCATACAAGCCGACCCTGATAGATAAGGCCAAAGCCCTGGGGAGCCTTCCCGTCGTGCTCGTGTATTTTGGGAAGCCCGTTCGGAAACTTGTATTTCTGGTTGTAAATAGGATGTGAAAAGGGAAGTTCCACAAAATCCAGCTCAGGGAACACCTTCTTCATGGTTGGCCTTACAAAGGGATCAAGACCGAAGTCATCATTCAGAATCAGAAATCCGCCGCCCTCCAGATAGGCACGCATGTTACGGGCTTCAAGGTCGCTGAACAGCATATTCCCGTGTCCGGTGGCATAAACAATGGGGTAGTTGAACAACTCTGCGCTGCCGGGTTCCACGGTACCGAACTCCGTATCAAAGTTTGTACGAAGATTGTCATTGCAGAATTTGGCCAGATTTTTCAGCGAATTGACGTCGTTGTACCAGTCGCCACCACCGCTGTATTTGAGTAGTCCGAATCTGATGGTGGGCTGTTCCGGGAAAGCTGCTGCTGTCAGTGCCAGTGCACAAAAAAGTACAAGAAGCGATTTGTTCATTTGCATTATCAGAATTTGGAATCATCAACAGATTCAAGGAATTGTTTTATCTCGCCGATCACGCTCTCCACGCATCCGTCTTCAAATGGCGAGCGCAGGTTGGCCAGTCCGACCAGTTCAAGGAATGGCTTGCTGCCGCCGGCCTGACAGAGCCGCAGATAATCAGCCCAGGCAGACTGGTGATTTTCGCGGTCCTTTTTCCAGAACTGAAACGCACAAATCTGCGCCAGGGTGTAGTCAATATAATAAAAAGGTGAGTTGAAGATATGACTCTGTCGCTGCCAGAATTTTCCGGCCAGCAGGTGGTCATTACCTTCGTAATTTCTGTGGGGGAGATATGTTTTTTCCAGCTTCCGCCACGCAGTATTGCGCTCTGAAGGTGTCATTTCCGGGTTTTCATATACGATATGCTGAAATTCATCCACGGCAACACCGTAAGGGATGAACTGTAACGCAGCAGCCAGGTGCATAAACTGGTATTTCTCCTTCTGATCGCCGAAAAACAGGTGCATCCACGGCCACGTGAAAAACTCCATACTCATGGAATGTATTTCAGCAGCGTCGCTGGTGGGCCAGTAATACTCCTCAACGGGAAAATGGGTACTGCTCCAGACCTGGAAAGCATGACCGGCTTCGTGTGTCAGCACGTCAATATCAGCGCTGGTGCCATTGAAGTTCGAGAAAATGAACGGTGATTGATATCCGGGGATATAGGTACAGTAACCTCCTGTGGCCTTGTTGTCGCGATTCACGAGATCCATCAGGTGCGTCTGAAGCATCTGCTGAAAAAAACGGTCCGTCTCGGGACTCAGTTCGCGGTACATGACAGCGGCATTGCCGACAATTTCTTCCGGAGTTCCAACGGGCCTCGGGTTGCCGGAAGGATACTTGTAATCCTCGTCGTAGTATCGGAGGGTATCAATCCCGAGGCGTCTTCTTTGTCGTTCGTAAAGTGCCGATGCCAGCGGCACGATAGTTTCGCGCACCTGCTTTCGAAAACTGGCCACCATTTCCGGATTGTAGTCGGAGCGCCTCATACGCGCATATCCAACCTCTACAAAATTGTTGAACCCGAGCTTGAGGGCTATTTCGTGGCGCAACTTTACCATTTTATCAAAAATATCCTCAATGGCGCCGGAGCTTTCGGCATAAAATGCCCATTTGGCATCCGCAGCATCACGTCTTGTTTCCCTGTCTTCCGACAGTTCAACCGGGCCGATACTGCTCAGGTTATACGTGGTTCCCCTGAAGTCAATCCTGGCCTGAGCCTTTATTTTTGTATATTCCGTACTCAGTGCATTCTCTTCCTGCAGATTCTCGAGCGCAGAAGGCTTGAATGTTTTGATGGCAAGCCCGGCAAGTGTGAAGAGCTGCGGTCCAAAGGCGGATTCCAGTGCCGACCGGAAAGGCGACTGAAGCAGTGCCTCATAAAACCGGGTACTCAAGGCCTCAAACTCGGGCAGCGATTCGTCAAAGTACTGATTTTCGGCTTCATAAAAAGGATCTGCAGTATTCGAGGTATGGCGAATCATGCAGATATTGTACATGGTGGAGAAGTGCTCCCGAAGCTGGTTCAGCTCATTCAGATAATCCCTCTGCTGCTCGGAGGAGGTGGCGCTGTTGAATGCAGACAGCTTACTGTTAAAATCGGATGCGAAGGCAACCAGGTCGGGTCGCCGGTATTCAAAAGCCTCGAAAGGTGTGTGCAAAGTAGCCTGTGTCATGTCCGTAATGTGCGATTTTTTCGGATTTGAAGCACAAAAATAAGGAAGAACCGGGGAGTGTTTCCGATTTCCGTCCGCTATTCTGAATACTTGGTTATTTTCGCCACAAAAACGCACGCATGACTCGTTTTTATATTCTCGGTTTTTGGTGCATGTTCCTTGTCGGACAAATAAAAGCACAGTCAACAGCTTACGTCATAGGCTTCGGACCCTCTGCCGGCTTGCAGAAATGGGACAACGCCTACAACCGCGAACCGCTCTTCCAGTACCACGCCACACTCGGTATGGAATCTATCAACAATGAAGATGACAGGTCGTCTTTCCTGATGCAGATTGGCTATCACGTGAAGGGCAGTGCCATGCGCTTCAGAACTGTCAGTTTCGTCAGCGGACTTCCCGGCGGAGCATACTCGGAACAATTTAAATTCAATAATATCTCGTTGATGCTGGGTGCCAAACAGCGGGGCAACGTAGGTCCGCTGAAAAATACCCGCTATTTCTATTTTGTAGGTTTGCGGGGCGATTACACCTACAGCACCAATATTGACGAGCTGAACAGCCAGAACTCCTGTAACAGGGCTCTGTACCCTCTGATGGGCGGTGTACAGCGCTGGATGGCCGGCTTCTCTGTCGGCGGCGGCCTCGAATTCCAGTTTGCCGAACTGGTAGGTGCCCAGATACAACTTTCAATCAATCCCGACGTTACCAATCAGTACCGCCAGGGACCCATACCCAACGTGATTGACTACTGCAATCCCGGATTCTCCTATGCTGTACCGGAGCAGCGTGTACGCAATACATCAGTCGAACTTACTCTGGGGCTGCGCCTTCTCAGAAAAGTCATACTGATTGATTAAATTATCGTCAATATCCTCAAAAGACCAGGAGTATATGCTTTCACTTGTCATCATACCTACCTACAACGAAATAGAAAACGTGGAGGCTATTATCCGGGCCGCTCTGCGCCAGCCTGGTCCTTTCCATGTCCTGATCGTTGACGATGGCTCCCCCGACGGTACGGCGGGGGTGGTGAAGCGCTTACAGGAAACCGAATTCAAAGAACAGCTTCACCTGATTGAAAGAAAGGGTAAACTGGGCCTCGGAACTGCCTACATCGCCGGTTTTCGCTGGGGCCTCGAGCGCTCCTATGATTACTTTTTCGAGATGGATGCCGATTTCTCGCATAATCCGGACGATCTCCCCAGGCTTTTGGCCAAATGCCACAATGAAGGAGCAGACGTGGCGGTGGGCTCCAGATATTGTCCGGGCGGACAGGTGGAGAACTGGCCAGCCGACAGAATTATATTGTCACGAGGTGCTTCTTACTATACATCGCTGATCCTGTGGATGCACATTGCCGATCCCACGGCAGGTTTCATCTGTTATTCCCGAAAGGTGCTGGAAGCCATACACCTTTCGGGAATCAGATTTGTAGGCTACGCATTTCAGATTGAAATGAAATACACCGCATACCGCCTTGGTTTCAGGGTGGAGGAAGTGCCTATTACATTCAAGGACCGGGAAAAAGGGCAGTCCAAAATGTCGCTGAAAATAATCCGCGAGGCAATGCTCGGAGTATTGCAGATGCGTTTCCGCCGTATTCACAGGGTAAACTGATCCCGCTCTGCAGCTTACTTTTTCCTGCGCGGCACCTTCAGCTCGGTTCCTGCCCTGACGATATCGCTCTCCTTCATGTTGTTCAACCTGGCAAGTTCCTGAGCAGAATAGCCCAGTTCAGTGGCAATGGTACTCAATTTTTTGTCTTTCACCGCCTTGTGAATAAGCACCGGGGCGGAGGACCCGCCGCTCGAAGTTCTCTCTGTACCCGCTCCCTTCCCGGTACTTCTCTGAGGCTGCTTGTCGCCATACGTTTCATCTTCTTTCTGACAATCGCAGTTTCCGATGATGACTTTCTGTCCTACTTTCAGGCCGACCGTTCCTTTAACCGGAAATTTATTCATTTCTCTGATACAGGTTTCCGGACAATTGTATTTGGTAGCAAGTCTTTGCAGTGTTTCACCACTTTTTACGATGTGTGTTTGTGTTTTGGAGTCATTACCACCTGCCGGTAGTTTTGTTTTATTACTACCCGAACCGGTAGTACGTCCACTACCACCTCCCCAGGACTGTCCATCCGAATCACTCGGATACAGTTTTCTCTGATCAATGACCTTGCCGGGTACTTTTATCTCCTCCGGCTCCCTTACCGGTCCGACAGGGGCCTCCCCCGGAGGTGGTATATACCATATTTCCTGACAGACCTCAATCACATTTTCATTCTCAATATCGTTCCACTTGACAAGTGTTTTCACCGGAACTCCGTAAGTCCTGGAAATACTGTACAGATTGTCGCCGCGCTGAACAATGTGCTTGCCATATCCCAGCAGTTCGGGACAGGAAATACGCACGGTGATATCCCCGTAGCGGTATTCTCTGACAGCCGGCGGGTTGGACGGATCGAAAAACGGAGCCGGATCATCCGGTAATACTTCCGTTTGATTGCACTTTTCAGCTACATAGTCAGCAAATCCGGCATTGCCGATTTCAGAAAGCGTGACCTCATTCTCATCCGCCTGGGTTTTGCCTATACCCGTACGCTCATATACCACCCCTACAGAGGGTATAATTTCCAGCTCGGAAACAAACTGCCTGTTTTTCTGGCTTTTACAGGTAAACTTGTACTGTCTGAGGCATCCCTTGCGGGCTGTTACATCGTAGTTCACCGTGTTTTCGGTCTTCTTTAATGCCAGATTATCCTCAAAATTCAAATCTGTAGTATCGAAAGCAAAGGCAGTATGCTGATTTCTGAACACGCATTTCAACCCTTCAAATGACATCATAGAGGCCGATTTAACCGTATATACGTGGAAAGATGATGCGCTTCGTTTGAAAACAAGATTCACCTCTTTCGACTGATTATTGATACTCGAAACGAGCGTTTCACCAATTTTGGCATTCTCGGCAGTATTCATACCAACAGGCGCCGTGCGAGGCCGGTCGTAGGTGTTATCTACTGCGAAAAAAAATTTTTGCTTTCCCCTTGCATAGGAAAAGACCGTTATGCCCTCTTCGTTATCATCACGTGGATTTTCATATACATAAAATAACTTGTCCACATCCTCCTCTTCAAAGTGGATATACGTCACCGTTGATTTTTGCCCGAAAGAGGAAGCGGATACAAAAATGAGGAGGAAAATAGCCGGGAAAAACTGTTTCATCACTGCTTGTTTATTGGTAAAAAGAAAACCTCTGGCAGAGTTTGCTTATAATTATAATTAATGAACGTTTGAATGCCCAATAAAATTCCATGCAATTGTATGATAATTTTTTTAATACCAATACATTTTGATGAAAAAACTTATAAAAAGCCCTTAAAGCAATGAACTTGTTATCCGGATACAAAACCTGTCTCACAGAAGGCTCAGCGAGACAGGTTTTGTATCCGGAAGAGTGTAAATAATCAACTGGAGCTTGCAGCGACCGCCTGAAAGCTGATCAAATCCGATGGGGTTGGCAAAAACAATCGGTGTTTAGCGAATTTCGGGCTTTTATGATATTTTCCGAATTGACTCTATATGTGTTTCAATCCGGGCAACGCAGTGCAGGCGCGGTATGGAAACCAGGACGCGCCTTCCGCCTTTGTGGGCCTCCACCACACCGAAGTAGCCGCGAAGGGGACCTTCGGTAATTTCTATTTGCTCGCCGGGTATCAGGCGGGTTGGCAAGATGGTTACAGGCGTTTCAAAATTTGTCAATTTCTTAATTAAATGAATGTCCGACTCGCGAAGTTCGGCCAACTTGTTTTCAAAACGTACGAAACCAAGTATGCCACCTTCGAAGTGAATATCATACAAGCTGCGTGTAGTACAGGAAATGAAAACATATCCGTTGAAAAGGACTGTTTCTACTTTTTTTATTCGATCGCTCCAACGACGCAGTTGGGTCTGAACGGGAACAATAGCCTCAAATCCTTTGCCTTGCAATCTGGACTGTATGGCTCGTTCATATCGGGATTTTACCTTGAGTACGTACCAATGTTGATCTGTCATATTGAAATGTGCTTTGGTAAATAATGAAATCAATAGTCTGGCTATCGGCTACAATCCAAAACTGAATAAAAATATCTGTCATCTGCAAACAACACAGACTATCGCTTGCAAAATAACAATCCTGTTTCCATTCGGAAATAGGATTTTTAGACCATTATACAGGACTATTCTGTCAAAAATTAGAGGAACGCCAGGCGGCAGGAGAGATTTTGAACTCCTCGTGGAAGACACGACCGAAATAAGCCGAATCTTCGAAGCCGCAGGCAGCAGCAACGGCATACACGGGCATATCAGGTCGTTCAATCAGGAGTGACCGGGCGTGCTTCAGCCGGATGCTGCGAATAAACAGGGTGGGCGACAGGCCGGAGACAGCCTTTATCTTGCGATACAGACTGGAGTGGCTCATCAGTAGTTGAGTGGCAAGTTGTTCAACTGAATAGGCTGGGTCGCTCAGATGTTGTTCAACAGCGATCACCAGAGAATCAAGAAATGTATTCTCCTGCCCGACAATGGAAGGAGATACGACGACAGGCTCATCAATTAATCCAAGTGATGCCAGATAATACTGGCGGAGCAGGATGCGGCTCTGGACAAGTTGCCGCGCCACAGCCAGTAATTCATCTTTTTCAAAGGGTTTTTCAAGGAAGGCGTCCGCACCACGCGCAATACCTTGCAGCTTGTTTTCAATTCCAGCCCTGGCAGTCAGCAGAATAATTGGAATGTGACTGGTTCGCGGATCCGACTTCAACGTATCAACAAGGGAAAATCCGTCCACGCCAGGCATCATGACGTCAGATATTATCAAATCAGGTATGCGATTGAAAGCCTCCTGCAATCCGGCAAGGCCATCTGTAGCAACCTGAACATCATAAACTCCGACAAGTATCGCAACGAGATACCTGACAACCTCCGAATTGTCCTCAATGATGAGCAGAGAAGGACGCTGGTCATCAGGCTTGGGGGAAGAATACGACGAAACGTCCATGTCGGTTTTAGCTGTACCCACAGGCGACAATGGAAGTTCGAATGTAAACAGAGCTCCCTTACCAGGCTCGCCAGTGGCGTAGAGGTCGCCACCCATTAGTCGGGCCAGCTCTCTCGCCAGTGACAGACCGATTCCAGTTCCCTCTGATGACTGGACGGGCGGATGATCGCCCTGGTAATATCGTTCAAATAACCGGGGCAACTCATCTTCTGCAATCCCTGCTCCTGTATCTTTCACGCTAATACGCGCCCGGGAAGGGTTGGCCGATTGTTCCAGAGAAATTGTTACCGTACCGCCGCCCGGTGTAAACTTCAGTGCGTTAGACAAGAGATTGTCTATGATCTGTCGCAAGCGCTCTGCATCAAAATCGGCGTAAAGCTCGTGCAAATCACATTGAAACTGAAGATTTATATCGCGGGTTTTAGCAAGTAACTGCTGACTATCGGACAAGTAATTCAAAAAACTGACCAGTTCAACCCGCTGAATATGGAGGCGGAGAAGACCATTGTCGAGTCTGGACAAGTCAAGAAGCTGGTTTACCAGCGTCAGCATCCGTTTGACGTTGGCCCGAATTGTATCAAGACCCTTTGCAAGTTCGGTCTTCGGGTTTTCAGCAATCAAATCTGCGGCACTTCTCAGGATTGTAAGCGGAGTTCGGAGCTCATGAGTGATGTTTTCAAAAAATCTGGATTTAAAAGCCTCTAACTCCCGGATTCGTTGAATATCAGCTTGCTCCAGTTTACGACGCAGCAGAAAACGATAAAGCAAATAACCGCTACACAAAAGTAGTATCGCGTAAACAGCAATAGCCAGGCTACTCGCCCACCAGGGCGGACCAATGCGAATACCAACAGCCGTAATACCCCGGGAATATAATCCGAAACGGTTTATAGCCTGAATTTGAAGCGTGTACGCCCCGGGAGCCATACCGTACAGCGTGATTTGCTGCTTATCTCCGTTATCTATCCATTCCTCCGACTGTCCGAGTAACCGATACCGATATCGAATTCCCTTCTGCTGATACCAGGAAAGACACGCATAGGACACGGTGATTAAATTTTCAAAATACGCACAGGTGTACAGCCCCTCGCCGGAGTCCGGTTGCAGCAGACGGCCACCACCGGTAACACGCACGACAGTGACATCGGGCGGCAAACTTTGCCGGGAAACAGAATCCGGATGAAAGTAATAAAAACCGTTCGATCCCGTGGAAAACAGCATTCTGCCATCTTTCAATCGGAAAAATGTGCCTTCTGCATAAAATTCGTCCTCTGACAATCCATCCGTCAAACAGTACCTGCAAACCCGATTTCCGGCAACATCCCAGGAAGCAAAACCACTCCTTGTAGTACACCAGATGGTACCGGCATCGTCAACTGCAGCAACTAAAATGTTGCTCAGGGGTGTTCTTTTTAACTCGTCGCTTCTGCGATAGGCCATACTGCCCTTATCCAGAAAATAGAGCAGGTTGCCATAAGCCAGAAAAGTTGAGTCGTTCCAGGGAATGAGCCCGCGAATACTCGGACGCAGGTCAGGTTCGCTAACCGAAGTACCATCAACCTGATTTGATAGTGGATTAAACCGGAAGATAGCTCCTTCCTTGCCAAGCCATACCTGGCGGCTGAGATCAGGAGCAACATAGTGAATATTCCCCCGTTTGGGTATCCGGTCAAAAACTTCTATTTGGCCATCATCAGGATTTATTTTCCCCAACCAACCCTGTTGAGATGCCGTCCAGATATCGTTTTCCAAATCTCGGGCAATCATACGCAATGTACTGCGATATGGCGGATCCAGTCGCCATTTGCGGAGCAACTTTCCGTCTGACTCAAATAATTGAATTGTACCAAATTGACCAACGCTCCAAACTCGCCCCCGGGCATCCTGCGTAAAACTCCAGACCGCATTATAATTTTCATTTTTATCAATATCCGGCGTGCCGAGTGGGGACTTGGGGTAGATATACCTGCGCAACAAGCGGAAATCCTGATCGAAAACGTTAATTCCGCTGAAGAATGTGCCAACCCAAATTTCACTGCGGGACGTTTCAAGAAAACCAATACCCTCGTGCAAGGGAACCGCCTGACCCTGTCCGTCCAAAAACCCGCCGCAATATCGAATTTGCTGTCTGTCAGGATTAAAAACATACACACCCTTGTTTGTCAGCAGCCAAAGATTTCCCTCCCGGTCTTCAACAACATTCGTGATACCTTCAGTTCCATAGCTCGGTATATTCCTTTGGCCGGGAACCACCTTGAACAGCCATTTAGCGCCAGTTTTCACATCAAAATATCCAAACTCGGAAATGTCGCCGGAAAAAAACCAGAGCCGATGCCTGGAATCCTCCCTGAAAACAATTCGCTCCGATTTGAATATGTGATTCTGCGTTGCTGTCACACCGGTTTTCAAATCGTACGTCAGCACCTGAAAGAACGGGCTGCCAGGCGCCAGACAAGTCACCCAAAGCTTGTGTTGAGAGTCCAGCGTTAAAACGGCTGGCCGAGCCGCCTGTCGAAACAGAGGGTGTTTCTCCGGTCGTTTTTCCGAGAGCCACACTTCCGACGTGGCACGTTCAAGCAGTCCCAGACCGTGTTTGTAAACAAACCAGATGTTCCCGCTTGCCGGTTCGGCAAAAGCACCAGACAGGACATTGACATCCTTCACTGCCTGCTTCCAGACATCCAATTCAGAATCATAGCGGTATATTCCGCCAAATACAGCGGTTATCAACCACTCGCCTCCGGAAGAATCCCTGAAATAACGTGTTGGATTATAAGTATAGAAAACCCCTGAATCGGCTGGAACAGGAGAAAATTTGCCCGAAACGGCGTCGTAGCGGCAAACACCCTGCGACGTTGCAACCCACAACCGATTTGTTCCATCAATCCAGACGGCATTAACAACATCGGAGGGCAACGAGCCAGGGTCGGCAGGATCGTGTGTGAAGGTCGTGAAATACTTGCCATCGAAACGCTGCAGACCGTTATCGGTAGCCAGCCACCAAAAACCGATACTGTCTTGCACCATATCCACCACAACGTTGGAGGCCAGACCATCCGACTTCGTCAGGTGGTCAAATTGCCACGGATTAACGGATACATGCACAGGAAACTGAGCGACCAAAGGAGCAGAAAGGCCGCATATAAACACTAAACAAGCTATTGTATTAAACCCTTGTAATATATTTTTCATCCATTTTATATAATATGTCGTTTGCAGCAGAATTGTAATAGGTCAACAATAGATATTTTTGGCAAAGTTGGAAATGCTTGTAACGGATATATTCCCGCCGACAGGGAATGCGGTGTCTGATTGGCTCGGCCAGTCGCACATTTATTTCCCGACAAAAATAGATAATTTGCCTGCAGTTTCTCCTCGCCTCATACCCTTTTATGTATTCGAAAGCGCAGTAGCGGGCCAAATCCAGTGATGCCTGGAGATAATTTTGAATGGCAAGCCAGTTCTGTTCGTCGTATTCACAATAACAACAACTTACCCTGTCTTTCAAGGCCTCCATGGCTTTATCGCAATCGCCCAATTGCTGATAAACTGCAAATATTTTTTGGAGTGCGAACGGCAACTGCTGGCATACAGGAGGCCTGGAAATACTCATCCGGGAATACTTGACAGCAACTAAAGCAGCTATCGTAATTTCCCATAAATCGGCCATTATATGGGGTTCATGCATGTTTTCTGAAAAAAGTGTGTATTCGAGCAGGGCAAGGGCATACGAGGGGAGGGCGATACCTTGCCTGAAGGTAACAGACTCAAAGCCGGGAAAATAGATGCCATTTCTGTGAAAACCCGCAATATTGAGTTTTTTATTGCGGATATTTACCCACTTGTCAGCCCTGTAATGGAACTTGACACACAGGACTATATCACTGATCACTTGATTGTAAAAATAAAAGGCACGCGAGTAATAATACTCTGCCTGCTCGACATTGCCCTCCTGTTGCAGGATGCGCGCAAACACCCGATAGATATTTGCCATCTCCGCTTCGTGAATTTCCAATTCCGTGTAGCAGGAGAGATCCAAATACACGCAAACCCGCTCAATTGCAGTTCGTTCTTCGCTACTGACAACAATCGGATCGAGGATGTTTTCACGACAATTTAACAGTTGAGTGACGAGCCTGGCACGAAGAAAAACTGTACACCCGGTCTCGTGTTCCGGAGCAGACATGCCATCAATTGCCATCTGGTAATATTGGCGCGCCAGTATAAAATTCTTGTCATCTTCCGCAACCTTCCCTAGCAGACTATACATGTCACTAATACCCGGACAGTTTTTTCGCTGACTGTCAGGCAACTGCTTGTACACATCCAACTGCCTTGCCAGCAAAGCCCTGGCCTCTTGCGGCTTTAACAAACGATGAAGCAGTATGGCAAACTGGTATCTGAGTGTAGCAACCTCCCAACTGTTGCACAAATCCTGCCTTTCCTCCACCATTAGCAGAAGAGACAGGCACAATTGCTCCTCAACCTGAAAAAAACAACTTGATTTTCGGGAAAGTTCACGATTATCAGTTTGTTTGATAACAAGAGCGGTCTTGACAACCAGCACTCTGAGAACTTCATCATCGGGATGCCCCTGTAACAAGCTGTTGTCTAATGCCTGCCTGATCATCCCGACCTGCCGTTTGTAATCTATTTTATCGAAATCAAACTCAAGGTCAGTAACCTGCAGCACGCCTGATGAATACTTCTGATCCAGCGTAAGTACCGGCTGAACAGGCAGATGATCCGATTTATCAGCATCTTTGTTGCGTTTTTTAAACGGCCAACCTGAAAAAAACATAGCGTGGTTTCGATGGAGTTTTACTGTAAACAATTGCTCCGGATATAGAGTGTGCCCGGGAAGCTATACCCGGAAATCTATAACTGAAAAAAGATGAAAAATTAGACCTCTATAGTCTTGGCAAAATCGCTGCATGACAAAGACTAATTCTTTACGGACCATTGTTAACCTAAAAACAAGGAAAATATTTACAAAATTCCAAATATTCGCTGAAGTTTTGGTGATGGGTTTGTCCTACCCCTCGAAAAGCGGTGCCAATAATAAGTAGAGAAAGTAATTCATCGTAACTTTCACACTTAAACTGGAGTACCATGCGAAAAAGCAGATTTAGCGCAAGCCAGCGGGAGGCCATAGTATCC
>CAIYFY010000287.1 GCA_903925535.1 uncultured Bacteroidota bacterium
ACAGGACTCGAACCTGCACGACCTTTGGGGTCAAGGGATTTTAAGTCCCTCGTGTCTACCATTTCACCACCCGGGCCACTTCGGGGCGCAAAGATAGTTTTTTTCTGTTATTCTGCTTTCAGAAACTCATAAGAAGCGCGTTCGGGGAAAAGAGCGGCAGCCTCTTCATTTTCTGCGGCTACGTAATAGTGTTTGACCCTTGATTTCTCAACAATGGCGGTAAAAATACCATCACCCGCTTTCAGGTCTCCGTTGGTACCGTCATCAGACATGGGTATGTGTGAAAACGCGAAACTTTTGTCCTTGCGGAAATAAAGGGTTCCTCCTTTGGTTGCACCGGTCATTTTTGCTGTCACCCTCAACTTGTCGGCTTCTTTTGCGTGTTTGACTTCGGCAATAACAGGCTGGGGTTTGTTGAGCAGCGGATGTTTGGCAAGCCACTCGGCGCGTCGGCCCATGAGCTGGCGAAGACCAATCAGGTGATCGGGTGCGTAGGTGAGTGTGCTGTCAAGTGAGTTGCTGAAGTCCTTCTGGCTGTACAGTTTCAGCGAGTCCAGCTTGACCCACGGCTCGATTTCCTTCTGCATAGCCTGCGCGCGCGTGAACAACTGATTGTTGGAGAGCCAGTCACTGGTAATTGTGCGCATGTGTGCCAGATATATCTTCCGGTAAGTGTTGTTGCGCAGTATTTTTGATATCAGCGGTCTTTTTACGTTGTCAATCTCTGTCAGTGGCTGATACTTTACAAGTTCTTCGTCCTTCATCTCTTCAAACGAGAAATTTCTGCGCCAGCCGCCAAAGCACATATTCAAATCCCATAAAATCGGGTGGGCAACACCGGTAGTGTCAAACCAGAGGTAATAGTTGTGCGAAAGCGATCCGTTATAGCTGTCGAGGTTAACCATGACATTGTTGAAGGCCAGCATCCAGAGTGTCTGGTCAACATCCAGAACGGTTTCAATCTGGTCGGGTGTTCTGTTGAGTACCCGAATCAGATTGAGCAGGGGTTTCCAGGCTCTTTCGTTATCCACTTCGTAAAACGCCTCGTAGCATCCGGGACTCTCGTTCAGGTAAACAAGCGATGCATTTTCACCTTTCGGACAGCCGTTCTGACTTCTGGTTTTCTTCCAGTTGTCGGGATCACATTTTACAATATCTCCGGTAGTGGTACCGAAATGTTTACTGATGAAATTGGCATCAACAGATTCGGAGTTGATGTACAGTCCGTAATATTTGTTGTTGATGTACACATTGGCAAAGTTGCAGAGCGGAGCCGGCATATACTTTCTGGCTACCTCATAACCGAGTGGTTCCCTGACAAAACTCGGGTCCAGAAAGCCATTGGAGAGTTTGACCGTGCGATGTCCGCCTCTTAACTGCTGGCTGCGCTTTTTGTAGTCCAGTTTGATATTGAGCGGAAGTTTTTTGTAGGTATCCTTTCTGGTCTTGAAATAGGAGCTGTTGCCTTTGTACCTGACACCCACGCTGTCCAGTTTGAGACCGTTTACCCAGACGATGCCATGCGCGCGGGCATCCGGATTGGCTTTTTTTAGCGAGTCGAGCTGTTGGTCCCAGCGCTGGTAGGGGAGTCCGATTTTCACCTCCTGCACGCCAACACCATAGAAATCCTGAGCGCCCAACCCGAAGGAGAGGCACAGGAAGAAAAGAATTGCTGTATTTTTCATCTGAAACTGTAAGTCGCTTTTATTTATTCAAATCGCTGAGTTTTACCTTGTATGGCTCTCTCGTGTAGGCTGCAGGGGCAAAGTTGACAGATCCGGCATTCTCGGCTACAATGAAGTATTCCATTTCTGTGTCAGGTCCTTTCGCTTCGATACTGGCCGAAAAACCCTTCACACCGGATGGCAAACCACCTGTATTGTCTTCGTTCATGGGCACTGTGGTATAGGGTAGATTCCGGTCGAAACGATAGTAAACAAGCATGCGCTTCGGAAAGCGATCGGCACGGGCCGTAATATTGAACGTGTTGACCGGCTGGTTTTCGAACCTGGCCCTCCCCAAAACTTTTACCTCTGAAACCGAAGAGGGCAGGGTAGTGAGCTCCGGATGATTTTTCAGGTATTTGCTGCGCCTGGACATCAGTTCCACGATACCCGGTATCTTACTCTTTTTACCGATAGTTGTGCGCAAACTGGCCTGAAAGTCGTCGAGACTGTATGTCTTGTACTTGTCTTCGCTCAGTGGCACCACAATCATTCCCTGCAATTCGGCCGCCCGCTTTTCATAGGAGCCATTCAGGAAGTTCTCTTCATTGATCTGCCTGATGTGTGCCAGATATACCTTTTTGTAAAACGGATCTTTCAGTAACTGGCTGATCAGCGGCTTGTACGGATTGTCGGCATGCAACAGCGGATCGAGCTCCTGCAACTGGACAAGCTCCAGATCACTTCCCTCTCCGGTATTTTTATAACTGCCGAAAGCCAGGTTGAGATCCCAGTGTATCGGCTGAAATTTGCCGTTGGCATCCTTGTAGAGGTAGTAATTGACGCTGTGGTTGCCGGAATAGCTGTTCAGGTTTACCATGATGTTATTCAACGCCAGCATCCAGAGTACACGATCAAGATCAAGCACTTTTTCCACTTCCCTGGAACCCTGCGAGAGCAGGCGGGTCAGCTCCTGTAACTCATTCCAGTTGGCCCCGGAGTTACCCTCGAAATTGCCTTTGTAGCAGTCTGTATTGCTCTCATACTCAAGAGATCCATAAATATTCAGTTTGCAGGAAGCCGGCAGGTTACCCGGCCTGTTGTCAACACCAGCTTTGAAAATTGAACCGCCTGAAGCTCCGTAATTTCGATCAAGCATTTGTTTTTCAATGCTTTCTATATTTACAAAAACTCCTATATACTCGTCATTCACATACAGTTTTGTAAAGCCGGTTTTTGAGCCCGGCATATACCTGCCTGCTATTTCGTGAAACAGTGCTTCCCTGATCATACTTGGATCCCGGACTGCCGCCGACAGTTTAATCGTGCCATAGCCCTGATGCTGTTGACCGGGATTTTTATAATCCAGTTTGATTTGAAAAGGATTTCTTTTCAGTCCGGTAGTGTAGGACTTGTCTCCCCTGAATCGTATGCCGGCACCCTGATAGGACTTGCCGTCTATGGTGACTGTTGCATCCATCAGGCCCCCTCCGTATATGCGCATTGAGTCGAGCTGGTCCGACCAGTTCCGGGCATCAACCCTGATTCTTATCTCGCCAACCGTTTTGCTGTCGAAAAGCTGACGCCCTGACTGCGCATACAGGTGCAGTGAAACGAAGGACAGGATGAGTATCAGACTATTTTTCATGTTCAATTGCTTAGGCATGTTGAGAATGGATAATCAGGCCGCAATGTTACGA
>CAIYFY010000288.1 GCA_903925535.1 uncultured Bacteroidota bacterium
GGGTAGGTGGTTTCGTTATATATACCCTTGGCGAAGCCTTCAAATTTGATGGTGCCATTGGCCTGTACGCCGTTGAAATCCTTTGTATAGGCTCCCGGTACAATACTCAACAGACTTTTGAATGTGTTGGCCGGGGTACCAAATGTCAGATCCATGATAATATCTTCTGTATTGTCGGGCATTTGTACAAAACCATCCAGCGACATGTCCAGATCGTTCACTTTCATCTCATTTTCCCGGAAAGTGAATTTCATGTTTTTCATATCCATGCCGAGGGTGGCTTTCCAGTAGGCATGTGCTTCCGAAAGGTATTGAACGCCACCGTAGTTGAGCGACAATTTGGCTGCGTCGGTTTCCATGACGAAATCGTACAGATCGCCTGCAAAATTGCCTGATCCGCTGTGTTGTACACCTTCGAGTTCGGCAACCATCTCCAGACTGCGGTCGTCGTAGAGTATTTTCCCGTCAGTAATCTCGTAGTATTCGAGTTTTATGGTTCCGGAAGAGGAGGTTTCGGCTGGTGTTACTTCCGGTGTTGGCCTGGTGATATCGTAATTGGCATCGCCATTACTGAGGGCATACACTTTTATCTCGGGTTTGTCGAAATAAAGCCCCTTGATGGAAATATCGTCGCCGGAAATTACAGAGAACAAATCAACGGTTACATCGAGGCGCTCGCATTTGACGAGTTTTACGCCTTCAAACGGGCCGGGACCGTTGGTGATTTCCAGTCCCTCCAGTCCTACCGACAATTTGGGAAAGTGTCTGAAAACCGATATGTTGACATCTTTGAAATCAAGGGTAGCTGTCAGACTTTCATTGGCAGCTGTTTTGACGGCGGCGATGATTTTGTCTTTGAAGAGGAAGGGGATTGCGGCCAGCACACCGATAACAACAACGAGCGTGATGGCGGTAATGGTCAGGATTTTTTTGAGTCGCATTTTACTGAAATTTGGGCAAAGGTAAGGTTCAATAGCTACCAGCCAAACGATGCATTTCGCCTGTTATTGCCAAGGGCTTCCACTTGTCTGGATTTTCCCGGTGCCATGAGATACACCATGTTACTTTGTTCGCTGAATTTTTCCAGTAACAGGTCGTTTTTTACGTAAACACCGGAGGGTGAACTTGCCAGCGCTGGCGTTCTGAACTGAAGCAGTGTCTGTTCTTCTTTCTGTCGGATGGAGTAAAACTGAAGTTCCTGCCGTGAATTATTTACATACAGTTCCAGGTGCTGCAATATGTACTGGCTGATGGCCTCGCGCGCGGGCAGAGGTGCACGCGGGTCGCCCGTGAGTGCCTGCGTGAGATCATCGGTAAAAAGATACACTTTGACTTCAAAATGCTTGTCTGTGGGTTCGTAAATGAGCTCGCACACGCTCATTTTGAAGTCATGCAGAAAGGGAAGGACGAGAAAGAGCCAGTACATCCTACATATTTTCGAAAAGTCCCTGCATCAGCAGCACAAGCGCGCCTCCGCCACCCAGTCCGGAAACATACTGGTTCCAGTCGCGGTGCCGGAAGTGAAACAGGCCCTCGATGCCTGCGTAAACACCGAAAAACACCAGTACTATAGCAATTTGTCCGATTTCAATGCCCAAATTGAAAGAGAAAAGTGGCCAAACGATTTCTCCGGATTCTCCCGTCAGAGCGCCGAAATAATTGGCAAACCCCATCCCGTGAATGAATCCAAAGAAAAGAGCCATAGCATAATTCCAGCGAATCGCTGCAGAAAAAGTGCCAGTTTCACCGGTGTTTCCCCCGAAGGCAATATTGTACAGGCTCGTCAATACGATGGTGACCGGGATGAGCAACTCCACCAGATCAGACGGGATACCCAGAATGTGCGAACCTGCGAGGAGCAGCGTAGTGGAGTGCCCGATTGTAAAAGCCGTGATCAGTACAAGAAGCTTGCGCCAGTCGGCCGGCCGATAAATCGCGCAGAGGGTCACCAGAAACAGCAGGTGATCGAATGCCCGGGGATCAGCGATATGATGAAACCCCAGACTGACAAAGGTGGACATTTCACTCATGGACGGTTCAGTTTTCGTTGCCGGGCTCTTTGCATCATGTTGGGTCCCTGTTCAAATTTGTCACTTTTGTAAACCATAAACAGGGTGGGGGCGGACGGAACGGGCGCTGTATTGTTCTCCTCGTTGATGTCGGCCAGCTCTTTCCACGGATCCAGTACCACACTTTTTACTTCCTTGTTTTTTACAAAGGACTTCACTACTTTTTTTTCATTTAGTCTCCAGATCTGGGCAGGGATGCGATCTACTTCTTTAGTTCCATCTTTGAAGGTCCACTCTACAATGATCGGCATTACCAATCCTCCTTTGTTAGAGAAAGTAAGTTCATATTGATGAAGATTAGCATAGCGGGCTTTTTCTTCGGCGCTTAATTTTTCAGGGCTACTGCCACCGAAGGATACTTCCACTTTGGAAGTGTCATAGGGCTCCAAGCCACGTGCATAGCGCCAGTAAAAGTCACGAAGCGTTGTGTCCACATCTGTTTGAAAAACGATGCTTTTGTCTTCTTTGTTACGAATTTTAGAGATGTCTTCAAAAGAGTTTACTTGTGGTTTTTCCGCGGAACGTTTCATAGAAGTAGCTCTTCCTCCTCCTACAGTGGCCGATGTATCTGCTACGGCGTACTTAACCGTATCTAGAGAAATGTCGCAGGCTTCTGTGCTGTAAAACCAACCTCTCCAGAACCAGTCCAGGTCTTCACCGCTGGCATCTTCCATAGTACGGAAGAAGTCGGCAGGTTCAGGATGTTTGAAGGCCCATCTTCTACAATACTCTTTGAAGGCATAATCAAACAATTCTCTACCCATAATGGTTTCACGTAGAATGTTCAATCCTGTGGCAGGCTTAGAATATGCATTAGGGCCAAACTGGATAATGTTATGACTGTTGGTCATGATGGGCTCCA
>CAIYFY010000289.1 GCA_903925535.1 uncultured Bacteroidota bacterium
AGGATGGTCGAGCGACACCAGCGCCTCGTCCAGCGACGGGTCGGGGAACACCAGGTTGAATGAAATCCAGTTCCAGCCGGCATTCAGCGCAATGTCGCGGCGAATCAGGTTGTTCGTGTGCAGCACCGTCGGGTTGCCCACCGTACCAATTACGTTGTCAATCTCGAAGTCGAACGACTCTATCAGGTCCACGTAACGCAGGCAGCTCGAGGCGTCCCAGATATCCAGCGAGATCGGCTTGCCGTCGTCTTCCGGATCACCGAACACCGTGAGGAACACGCGGTATTGCGTGCCCACCGGCGGGAGCGTGGGCAGCAACTGCAGCTTCGCCAGACCGCGCAGCTCACCGTCAATGAACGCGGCGAGGATATCTTCCTCGTCGGTGCTGAGCGTGCCTTCGATATCGAGTTTCAGCGTGAAGTTCATCGAGCCGGAGTAAGCTGTCGGGTCGAATTGCCAGTCGGGCGCGGGGCACATCACGCGGCAGTACACCGGCATGGGTTCGTTACCCAGAGGTGTATTGGCATAGATGGTGTCGGCGTAGCTGCCGAAACTCAGTGCATTGCCAAAAGTGAACGTAATCGTCTCGGCCGCTCCGGGAGCGATGACTCCGTTGGCGGGGCCTACGCGCACCCATGAGGGCACATTTTCCAGAGAGTAAGCAACGGCTTGTCCACCTGTGTTCACCAGTTGTCGTGTCACCTTAATTTCATCATCAGGATACTTGCCCACCTTGACAATACCTCCTGACCACAGCATCGGGTTGCGGTCCACGAAAAATTCCCAGGACTTGTGGACGAATGTGTTACCCGCCAGATCCCTGATATTGTCCACTTCGACCCGGAGTATCTTGTTCTCAATGAACTTGTTGGGTACGTTCGGAACAATGACAATCTTGTCGCCGCTGCAGGTAATCACCGCGTCTATCAGATTACCCGTTTCAGTATCGTACAGGCCCACATTATTATTACTGAAGAAATCTGCCTGAATCAACTGATCGCAGCGGATCGGTTCATTGAACTGGATACTGATCTCGTCGCCATCGTTGAGCACCCCGTCGGCGGGCTCGGGCGTCCCCAGAATTTCGGGAGCCGTGCGTTCAATTTTACCCTTGATCACCTTTGAAATACCCGGATTCTGGGCGCCGAAGCACTGGGAAACCGTACGGATTTCGTAAAGTCCGTCCTGCAGGCCCTGTGTATTCCAGGGTACAATCGTGAATACCGGACCGAGATCTGCTTTCTGGACTTCCGCGATGTTGATCCAGGCGCCATCGCCCTGAGAGCGGCGGTACTGCACGCGCATCAACTCCAGGTCAGTGTCGTTGATATCATATTCAGCTACCGTGACATTCAGTATGTTACCATTGGCGGGTAGCAGAACCCAGTCCTGAAGCGGGAAAGTGGTGGAGACCATACTGCAGGGTTCGAGGAAGAAAACGTCGAATTCCATTTCCTCATTGAAGCCGGCAGGCGGATCAATACCCAGAGCATCGGCGCGTTCTACTTCACAATCGGAGAAATAACCCACGCGCAGATTTTCATACGTAAAGGCCACCGGACCGCGGGCTACCGTCATGGTAACCACGACACTTTCACCGTAAGGCACACCCACGTTTACCGAGGGCTGGCCGTTAAAGCGGATAATCGCTCCGTCGGGGTTATTTTCCTGCAGGCCTTCCAGCGTGTAGAATTTCATTTCTTCCGACTGGCTCGTGTTGCCCAGATACAGTTTGAACACCGCCACATCATTCATGGGTACGTTCACGGCCACCTGTTTGTCAGCGGCAAGTTCAACCCCTTCACGCGGCTGCGTATTGGGCTCGTGCGGGCACTGCGACTGGCCGCTTACCAGATCGAATACCGGGGTGCCGTAAGCCTTGTCCTTTTTGACATTCACCGTGAAATTGTCACCAATGTCATCATCAGCCAGTACATAGCCTGCCGTTCTGGATTTTGTGTTGCTGTTGGTAGAAGACGTTGTGGATTCAGTTGTGTAACTTATATTCAGGCCTTTAGTAACCCCCAGACCATTAACTGTGGCGCCAAATTCTGAAGAGAAGCCCCCACCAAAACTCTGCGTCCACTCATTGGTTACGGCTTTGGTATTTTCAGTAGTTTCCGATTCCTCGTAGGTTATTCCACCATCAAAAGAGAGGTTTTTGGAGAAAACTGCCTCATCCCTCAGTTTTTTGTTATGTTGCACGATATCAAGCCAGCGAATGGCACTTGTACTGTCGCCAATCAACTGAAGAGCAGGAACCACGTTATTCAGAATATGGTATTCCGAGTAGATGAATGTGGTTGCAAAACCTTTCGGAAATACAAACAATCCCTTGTCGAGATAGTAAGAACAATTTACCGTGTCAAATTTAAGTTCATCGGTAATTCCATACAGGAAGTTCATGGCGCCACCCACATAAACGTCACCACCCATGTTACTACCTACCACCAGATCATTTTCACCCGTTGAAATGGTCTTATCAATTGTTACGCAGGTTTCCATCTCATTGGAAGAGTAGTTCGTGAAACTTGCATTTAAGGACAGACCTAAATCCGCCGTGACGTCAATCTGCAGTGAGGTAGCAAAAAACGGTGTACCCGCCTCTGTCTCAATATCCGGACCCAATGAGACATTCACAAATGCCTCGCTGTCAAGAGTGCTTGAAGCGGAAAACGACCAGGACTGGCATGTTGTTTCACCTGCTGCCAGATAGGCAAAACTGGCATCGCCGGGCGGATCGCGCAGTATCAGTGTGGGAATATCGGGTGCGGTGGAGGTGAAGGTAGTTTGTCGGGGCCGTCTGCCAAGCACAACCGCACTCAGTGTTTCAGTGGCCTGTTCATCGTGTGCTTCTGCCGTCACCTGCAGCGTTTTCAAAAACGGGCTGGTGATATTGGGTTCCTCCACACGAAATTTATGTACCAGACTGCCCTCTGTCATGAGGGTATCAAACTGGTCCAGATGTGCAATGTCATTGTTAATTATCAGTTTGGCAGTATCTACATAACACCTGCCTCCGTCGTATTCTTCATACACCTTGATGGTCACTTTGGCCTGTTGCAACATGGACATCATCGGATCGCCGCAGTCATTTGTTGGCAACGGCGAAATTTCCACATTTGGCGGTGCCAGGTAGATAAAATCAACAGTGTCATTTTGTATCTTCAGATCAACTGTATAGCCACCCTTGTTCTGGAAATACGTGTATATCACCGGATTGGAGTGTTCAATCACTGCCACCGTTACGGAATCGGGCGGTACACCCTCGAATACAAACTTGCCATTGGAGGGCAATTGCTTGATCTGTTCGTAACAACCGTTTAGCGTAGCCACCTTGACTTTTACAATTGAACCCTCAGGTACAACTGATTTCCGGCAAATCTGGTTACCAGCCATTTGTCCGTAAACCTTGCGCTTGGTCTGATTGCGGAACAATATTCCGGACACCGGCGACGACAAACCCGTCAACTCCCAGAACGCAGGGTAAAACGTGTGATCTTCATATTTTGGAGCAAGTACAACACTGACTCCCGGTTCAAAGTCTACCGAGAATTTACCCTCATCATTGGTAAATATCTGTGGAACATTTGATTTCCCGTTTACCAGTATTTCCACTTTTTTCTGGAAACAGTTGGTATTCTCAAAACGGACATAACCAGTTACCGGTATAGTACTCTGGTCTATGAAATCTACCTGATCGGTACTGGTACTACTCGGGTTAAGACTCACCAGTCTTGAAGATGGGGTAAACTCATGCGGAAGAATATCTGTAATGGCTGTCACGGTACTCCACAGTGCACCATGACGATTGCCTGCCCCGGTAAGTTCGGTACCCATATCTTTCAGGGATTCTCCGGAGCCTTCGTTCAGATTGAAATAAACGCGCAGATTGGGATTGGCCTCGTCCGTTCCCACTCCGGCGTATATCTGTATATCCGGAAGTGAGAGTGCGCCTTTGAAGAAGGCCACCTCATCTATGAGACCTGTAAAATAGTCGGTGTGCCCCCCAACGACAGCCCGCGCGCCCAGTTTCCAGGTACCCTGCATACTGGCCAAACTGGTGACAGCAAAAGACTTCTGGGACAGAAGCATCCCGTCGAGGTACGCATTAACAGCCAGAGCACTTCCATTGGAAGTCAGCGTGAGTGCCACATGATGAAAACCCATACCAAGCGAGCCAAGCGACTCGACAGTGCCGTTTATCACCAACTCGAGCACACCGGAGTTCAGACAGAGCATAAGTGGATTGCTGCTGGTACCGTTTTGGCTCAGAATCACCTGCTTTCCGCTAAAATCAAATGCCTTTATTGTAGCCGTCACTGAGGCCGTATCCGTCAGACTAAAACTGGTCAAATCGGCGTAAGCTTCGTTGGCAGCATTGAACTCGAGCGACTGATTGAAGTAGAAATTTTTACTCGCTTTGGCCGTAAATGTGCCTCCGGCACCGTAGTTAACTCCTTCAATCTTGTAAAAACCCGATTCATTGGTGATACCTGCATTTACTACCGGCGACTTGTCGCTCGTCCACGATGCACCACAGAAGTAAAGTTTGATTTTATTGGGTGAGATATTGAATGACTTGCTTCCAACCCCTTCATCAAATTTCCAGTAAGATACCAGTCCGGGTGTTTCCGCACTGGCAGTCTGGTTCATCAGCATCTGGATTTCGGTCTGGGGTAGCTGTCTGTCGAAGAATCGAAGTTCATCGAGTTTCCCCTTGTATTGGGCATCGCCATTGCTGTTCTGACCTAAAAACAGTGTATTTGAACCGCGTTCGATGGTCGTTACAGCTGTTTCGATGAGCTCACCATCCACATAAAGCAACACCGATGAGCCGTTGTAGGATACGGCCACGTAATGCCAGGCGTTAGCAGTGGCTGCAGGGAACTGATACTCGAGCGTGGTAGCCGCCTGACCGGAGCCTCTGCCTACCCCGAAACGGATACCTTTACCCGAAGCAGCAGGCAGTGTATGCAACCACCAGTTTTGAGCGGTTACACTTCCAAAGTCGAAAATTGCAGTTCCGTCGTTTCCATCATCCAGCTTCACCCAGCAGGAAAGAGTGAATTGCTCTGTAGGATACACGTCATTATACTCCGAAAATGCCATAGCATTGCCATCGAAACTGACAGCAGCTCCGAAAGTGGGCTCCAGTTTCACAATAGCATCAGGTACGGGATTACTGCTGAAGGTTTTAATCTGACCGGTGATGCTGCCGTTCGGGTTCAAAAATCCGAGTGAAGAACCCCGGAAACCTTCCCCGAATGAATTGACACCCGCTACCTCATAGGTATAAAACTTGCCTGCCAGCACATTGAAGTCAATGAAAGAATAGGTTTCTCCATCAACAGTGGCAAGCAGCGCACCATTCCTGTATATTTTGAAGGAGTTGGCAGCAGGGGAGAGCGGATCGGGGGTCCAGTCAATCTGAACGCGATCTTCCAGATCGCCCTCGCTGGCGCGCACTACAGGGGCGGCGGGGGGTAATTGTAGAACAGACCAGAAACCTGTGCCCACAGTGTAGTCCAGATTGATGGAGGCACCCACAACAGCCTGCCCGGCTGTCATATTTACCCGGATCTGGCTTGAATTGAAGGCCCCGGTTATACTTCCGTAACTGAAAAAAGCCTGTCCGGTCAGGTAATCATCGTCGGTATAAGTGCTGCAGTTGGGGCTGTTTTGAGCCCACACCATGCCCGGCGGGCACAGGAACAGCAATATGAATAAGAGTATGTGCGTTCTTTTCACGGTTGAATTTCATTTTTGGATGAAATAATCAGGACATACTGGAAAGGAGAGATCAGCGCCTGGAATTGCCTGCCTCCAGAAGTGCCTCCAGTTTGGCCAGTCGTCCGCTCATCAACTCGCTGCTGCGCTGCATGTCGCCAAGAACGCGGTTCAGTTCGGCAGTTTTTGTTTCATTGGCGCGCTTCAACTCGGCATTCTCTGCCCGGAGCTGCTCCAGCTGACGCGCCAGTTCCTGCGTGGCAGACACGTTGAGGTTGTGGATTTTGTCGTAGTCAACCTGGCGGAAATCGTTTACCTCCTTGCCATACACAAATACCTTTTCCGGCTGACTAAATGATGTATTCCAGTCTCTCACCGAGAACGATGTTCCTTCTGCACTGAGCACTTCGTACACCTTGCGCTCACCGCCATCCTGAATGATATTTACCTTGTCCCCCGCAACAAGATTATGAGCAGCAGCCATGTGGAACACAGCTTCGTTTTCGTTTAACTCCATTGAAACGGGTTTCCCATAAATATCCGGTACGGAATTGGTCTCGACGGTAACAGCCTGGGGAAATACGTCTGCTACCTGCTGTGCAATAAAACCCGTGACAGAACCGGAACCCTTAACGAGGGTATCTACATGGCGATAGTTGGTGACTTCAAGCTGCATCAGTGTAGCCAAAGCATCCTTTCCCGAACACAGCTGCAGATCCTTCTTGATACGGCGGTCTGAAGTAGTAAAGAAAGAATTTGCACTGATATTGGCAGTGGCAAGTATTGATATATTATGACTGCTTGGATCAGACGGATGCAAACTAGTAGAATTAGGTAGGGTGTATGTGAAACTGCCTCCAAAATAATGTTGGGTCTGTCCTGGAATATATAACCCCTTCCTAAATTCTGTCCAGCCATCGCCGCGTCCCAAAATATGAAGGTCTCCATTGCGATAGAGCCTGAGATCCTGGCCAGTGGCAGATGAGATGTCTCCGCTATGGGTATAAAGCGTACCAGTGGCTGTTAAATCGCCAATTGCTATAAATCCGTTGTCAAGGGTGTGTGCCCGAACAGTACCGTTATGGACAAGATGTACTCGTGACGCATTCAGGTACATGGGCCCCGGCGTATTAATGTCGAAATTGCCACTTTTACCCATGGTTATTCCCGACAATTTGTTGCCGCTTCTCATCCAGAATATAGCGTCTTTGTCCTCTGGCGCTGTAATTAGCATTCTGCCATCTCCGCTGCCGCCGGATACCGTAAGCGCCGTATTCGGGTCGGGGGAGGCTGTACCGATACCAACGGTTCCCGACGACGGGAAGGTATTGCCCTGACCAATCAGGGAGAGCGCGTAGGGGGCGCTGGTAAGCCTGAAACGCGGGATTAATTCGGCCCCGCCGTCAACAGACATACCCACATAATAGGGTACATTGAAAGCGGCATTGAGCGGATTGACCTCTCCGAGAATGGCGCTGTAAACACCACCCACCACCTTGATATTGTCCTGTGTCTCCGTCCAGACCGGAGAGCCCCCCGACTCGGAGGTATAGAGTTTGAAGGTCAGACTATATGTACCATCGGACACCGCAGCGCCGGACGAGTTGCGAATGGTGCCCTGCATGCTTATCGCAGCCTGGCCAAAAGCATTGCCCGCGAGCGCGAGCAGGAACAACACAATCAGGATGTTGAACTTTTTCATTGGAATAAATTTAAAGTGAATGTTGATCAGAATTGCAAAGACAAAGGTCAGTGTGACTCACTCTAAAATTCTGGCAATAATTATATAAAATATGGCAAAAACACGATGAAAACGGGTTTGCACGGCACTTTCAAGCTGGCAAAACAGACTATGCTGTAACTTTGTGTAACACCCGGATTAAATGTCCGGGTACACCCTTCTTTTCTTTCACCCGGCAGGTTATCCGTCCGGATTAACAGCACAAACCACCATATATAATGCCCGCCAATTACCTGACAACGTTTCTTCTTTCGTGGCTGATGCTTGTCCTGACCAGCCTGGCCGCATCCGGTCAGGCACGATACCAGACTGGCCGGGGTGTACCGGAACTGGTCAAATTCGAGTGGAACAACAAGGTGGGCAATGTCCGGATTGATCCGTATTACTTCATGCAGGACAGTCGCGGCCGGATGTGGATTGCCACCAGCTCGGGACCGGTTTCATTCGACGGATACCATTTCAAACTCTACGGAGCTGAAGAATTCAATCTGAGCACATCGCGGACAATCAGGCTCGCCGAGGATATGCACGGAAATATCTGGATTGTCGGTTTTCGAAACAGCAGGATAGTGATTGATGTGATGAATCCTGAAACGGAAAAAGTACAGCCACTACACCAGTATCTGGGAATCGGGCAACCGGTAGAAATTCCCATGCGGGAAGAGGTCGTACAGTTCTTCTGTATCCGGGATAAAATATGGCTCGGAACGCTGGATGCCGCGTACCTGTACGATGGGCGCTGGCAACAGGTTTATACCTCGTCAGACCAGAACCGAAGGGATTACTGGCTGCCGGCAGCCGACGGCAGTTTCTGGAAGGCAGGAAGGAACAGACAGTATTACTATCTGGAGAACAGCAGCGGGGTGATAACCGACAGTATGCCCTGGAGCAGGTATCTCTGGCTCGACAATCAGTTGAATCTCTGGACATCCACCGAATACAACGCCACCCGATGCGCCATGGCAACGGCTGTTTCGGGAAAGATATTCATACGTGAATCCGGCTCCATGCCTGATTTTGAGTGGATCAGCGAGGTTTGCGCTCCCCGCATACAACTCAACAGCCCGCGCCAGCACGGCTACCTGTGGGAAACAGCGGGCGATGAACTGCTGCTCGGACTGGAAAACAGCACGGAAATGATCAACCTGAGCAGGCAGTTTCCGGGTATCAATGCCTCCGGCATGTTCTATTTTGACCGGGAAGGCGGTATCTGGACGGCCACCAGAAACAGCATCATTCGCCTGTCGGTAAACCGCAATACCCGCTTCCAGACCATCATGAGCGATCCGACCCAGGACCGGAGCATCCGGGGTATGGTACAGCAGGGAAACTGGCTGTATGTCAACAGCTACAAAGAGGACTTCCGGGTTAACCTGAAAAATTATTCCGAGGTGGAGAAGGTCGAAATTCTCTATAATCAGGGCCTCACATTCCTGCCCGACAAGACGGGGTTCTGGGTCGGCGGCCATCTGGGGAAAATTGCCCGCTTCAGTGCAGGGAAGGCCCGGGAAATGTACAATTTTACATACAGACCCGATATTCTGTCGTTTCTTCAGTGTCCGGGAAGCATACTCGTCGGAACATCAAACGGATTGCTGCGCATCAATGAAGAAAACCGGTCGGTAAATCAGGGGCCGCTGCAGAATCTGGGCGTGGACTACCTGTACAGAAACGACAGGGGAATCTGGGCCTGTACCACCAACGGAATTTATCTGCTCGACGAGCAGGGAAATATAAAGGGGCACTTCCTGCAACCGGATCAGGGACTGAACTATAAAAAATTAACTTTTCTGCACGAAGACCGGAACGGCGATTTCTGGATCGCCACCTGGGGAGCCGGACTGATTCGCTGGTCGGAGAAACAGGGAATTAAAGGTCGGTTTACCACCTCGGAGGGGCTCTCCAGCAATGATTTGCACGCCGTTTACGAAGATACAAGGGGCTACTTGTGGATTCCGGGCAACTACGGACTGGTACGGTTACAAAAAGAAACCGGCAATATCCAGGCCTTCTTCAAACGGGATGGCATCGCCGATGATGAATTCAATGCCATGTCGCATTTCAGAAGTCCTGATGGGAGGCTGTTCTTCGGCGGAACAAATGGAATAACTGTTTTCCTCCCGGACAGCTTCCCGTCGGGCAACCCGCTGACCCACCCGCTTCAGTTGATGGAGGCAGGAACCTTCCGGGTGAAAGGCGCTTCGTTTATCAATCAGTTGCCGGAACTGGATTCCGGAGATCCGCTGGTGCTGACGCCCGATGATGACTACCTCGATATCAGGGTATCTCCCTGTATTTACGAAGATGTAAACCAGATCCGGTACTCCTGGAAAATTGAGGGGTACAGCGAAGACTGGGTGATGCAGCCATCGCCGGTTATCAGGCTGTATAACCTTCCCTATGGCAAACACGTACTGCGCGTCAGGTACTCCACACAGGGAAACATCTGGTCAGAAAATGAACTGTCGGTTCCGCTGCTCATTATCCGGCCTTTCTACCTGAGGTGGTATTTTCTTGTACCGGCAGCCCTGCTGATACTCGGCGCCGCCTGGGGGTTCAGCAACTGGAGAACCAGACAGTTGATGCTGGCCAACACCAGACTCGAGGAGGAAGTGGCGAACCGGACGCAGCAGATCGAACACGACAAACAGGTGATTGAACTTCAGGCCCGCGAACTGCGTTCGCTCGACGAGTTGAAATCCAGGTTTTTCACCAACATCACACACGAGCTGCGAACACCGCTCACGCTCATTCTCGGACCCGTTGAACAGATTGTTAAAGCATCCGATATCAGTACAAAAGTTCGGGATTCTGCCACACTGGTGAAGAGAAACGCAGTCAAACTGCTCAACCTGGTGGAGGAATTGCTCGACCTGTCGCGTATCGAGGCCAATAAACTTGCCCTGTTCGAGAAGCCGGTGGCACTCTACCCGTTCGTCTCGCGCATTGTCTCCGTGTTCGCGCCCTATTACGAACACCGCGGAATTGACCTGAAACTGAAATACGACTGCCCGGCAGACCTGATCCTGATGATGGATGCGCAGAAATGGGAAAAAATCATCAATAATCTCCTGAACAACGCTATCAAGTTTACCCCGACCGGAGGTACCGTACTGATGGAGGTCACTATCTCCGGACAGGAGCTGCTCGTCTCTGTGGCAGATACCGGCAGCGGTATTAATCCGGAAGATCTGCCATATATATTTGACCGCTACTATCAGGCCCGCTCCTCAGACCAGCCACTGCAGGGAGGAGCCGGCATTGGCCTGTCTCTTTGCCGGGAGTATATGCGCCTGTTCGGCGGTGAAATTACAGTCCAGAGTACGCCGGGCAAAGGCAGCCTCTTTGCACTCCGCTGCCCGATCAAACTGGCAATATTAACGGAGCCTGTTCCGGCAGTACCGGAAATCACCTTCCCCGTGATGCCGGAGCAGAACCCTTCCCAAGCCGCAAACCTGCAGGAAAAGCCGGTGCTCCTGCTGGTGGAAGACGACCGGGATATGTCGGCATACATTCAGACACTCCTGACAGATGATTACAGGATCATGACAGCTGAAAATGGAATTCAGGCGCTGCAAGTACTCGAAAATCAACCTGCCGATCTGGTACTCTCCGACATCATGATGCCGGGCATGGACGGGTTTCAATTGCTCAGGGCGGTCAAGGAGCGATACCCGGATATGCCTTTTATCATGCTCACCGCCCGCACCGATGCGCCCGACCGGCTCAACGCACTCACCCTCGGTGTGGATGATTACCTGACCAAGCCATTCCTTGATGAAGAACTGAAGGTGCGGCTCACCAACCTGATTGCCCGCTACCACACCCGCAAGTCAGCACAGGCGGAAAACGGCAATCACGAGGAGAGTTTTGACCAGAAATGGCTCAAGCAACTCGAAGTCAGGGTACTCGAAAATATCGGCAATCCGGACTATTCTCTCGACGAGCTGGCCGAGCAGCTGAATATGTCAAGGCGAAATCTGTACAATAAAGTGCTGGCATGTACCGGGATGACGCCGAATCAGTATCTCACCGAGGTACGCCTCAACAAGGCGCGGCAACTGATCGAGTCAAAGACATTCAGTACCATGGCCGAGGTCTGTTATGCCGTCGGAATGAAAACACCATACTACTTCAGCAAGCTGATGAAAGAGCGGTTCGGGTGAGGAAGGTTGAACAGCGAACACCGAAGTAAATATCGGCAGGCACAGCGGTTGTACCGGATGTGTAAGATCCCTCCTTTTAGTCGGAATGCCCCGGCATCATATTATATTCCTTTGCCGGCACATTTATTTTTAACCGCAGAGTTTCGCAGAGTACGACGCAGAGTTTCGCAGAGAAAGATACCTCTGCGCAACTCTGCGTCGTACTCTGCGCAACTCTGCGTTAAACTCTGCGTAACTCTGCGTTAAACTCTGCGTAACTCTGCGGTTAAATAAAACCAGGCTAACCGCAGAACTGCCCCTGGAAAAACACGATGGTGTAGATTATCGAAGCAATCCCCACACACCCAAAAAAGAAAAGCGCCCCGACATCCCGGAACGCCCTCTATCCTCGTCATATATTTCTTTAAG
>CAIYFY010000290.1 GCA_903925535.1 uncultured Bacteroidota bacterium
AGCGCGTATGTTGGCCCGGGTGGTGTATTCGGCTATGCATGGGATCATCCGCGTAGCGCGTATGTTGGCCCGGGTGGTGTATTCGGCTATGCATGGGATCATCCGCGTAGCGCGTATGTTGGCCCGGGTGGTTTAGTCGGCTATGCATGGGATCATCCGCGTAGCGCGTATGTTGGCCCGGGTGGTGTAGTCGGCTATGCATGGGATCATCCGCGTAGCGCGTATGTTGGCCCGGGTGGTTTAGTCGGCTATGCATGGGATCATCCACGCTACGCGTATGGCGGCCCGGGACATGATGCCGCTCACGCGCGTCTCCCACGGCTGAAGCCGTGGGTTTACGGCTACGTTTACAGTTATGTTTATGGCTACGTTTACAGTTGTGTTTACGGCTACGTTTACAGTTGTGTTTTCGGCTAGGTTCATAGCTACGTATGGCTACGCCGCTGTTACTGTAGCCGTGAATCAAGGTTCAGACAATTGAGCGGGTATCTTTGACGAAGCGATATTCCTCCCTGCCGGAGCTGATGAACCACCTCGGTGGTTTTGTACAGAGAGGAATATCCGGATATCAATTGCCTTCGTCGCCTTCCGTATCGCAGTGGTAGTGCTCTTTGGGGCCCCGGGGGCGCTCTCCGCCTTCGCCGCCCTTCTTTTCTGCCTGCATTTTCTGGATGATTCGGGCGCGTTCGCGCTGCAGTTCTTCCTGCAGGCGGACGTCCTGTTCGCGGTCGAAATAAACGGCTCCGTCCACCCAGGTTTTATCGGCACTGGCGTAGATGGACAGCGGGTTGTCGTTCCAGAGCACCAGATCGGCATCTTTTCCGGCTTTGATACTTCCCGTGCGGTCGTCCACGCGCAGGAGACGGGCCGGATTGATGGTCACCATTTTCCAGGCGTCCTCCTGACTCATGCCTGCGTACATGACCGACTTGGCGGCTTCCTGATTCAGGCGGCGGGCCATTTCGGCGTCATCGGAGTTGATGGCTACCACTACGCCCTGATCGGCCATGATTTTGGCATTTTGCGGGATTGCCTCATACACCTCGTATTTGTATGCCCACCAGTCGGAGAACGAACTTCCTCCCGCCCCGTGTTTTGCCATTTTATCCGCCACTTTGTAACCTTCCAGGATGTGGGTGAACGTATTCAGGCGAAATCCGAATTTCTCGGCCACGCGCATCATCATGGTAATTTCCGACTGTACGTAGCTGTGGCAGGTGATAAAGCGCTTGCTTTCAATAATCTCGAGCAGAGCTTCCAGTTCGAGATCTTTCCGGAACGGCTTTCCGGATCGTTTGAGCTTGCCGTATTCCTGTGCGCGCGTGAAATAGTCGTTGAATGTTTCTTCCACACCCATCCGCGTCTGCGGGAAGCGGGTGCTGTTGGGGGAGCTGCTTTGTTTCACGTTTTCACCGAGTGCAAACTTGATGAAGCCCGGCCAGTTCTGAAACTTCATTTCTTCGGGTGTGAGTCCCCAGCGCAGCTTGATCAGTTGCGTCTGGCCGCCGATGGGATTGGCCGATCCGTGCAGGAGGTGGCTGCTGGTTACGCCTCCGGCCAGCTGACGATAGATGTCAATATCTTCCGAGTCAACCACATCGCCGATGCGCACTTCCGAGGTGCTTTCCTGCGTACCCTCGTTCACATTTCTGGTGATAGCGATGTGCGAGTGTTCGTCAATGATACCGGCGGTGAGGTGTTTCCCGGTTCCGTCAATCACCGTGGCATTGTCCTGAACGGGCAGGTTGCGGCCGATGCGCTGTATTTTTCCGCTGTTGACGAGTACATCCGCGTTTTTCAGGATACCGTCCTTCTCGCCGGTCCACACCGTGGCATTCCGGATCAGGAATGTCTGGGCTTTGGGTTTTTCCTTCGAGCCAAAGGCCGTGAATGGATAAATAACCGGGCCGATTTCGGGCGGTGTTACGGGATTTTGTTTTGTCGGCTGCTTCTCGCGTTCGCCGCCGGGACCTTTGGTCTGGGTAGCGCTCCAGTTGATCCAGGATCCGTCGGGCATGGTTCCGCTACCCGACCAGCCGCTGGAAACGGGTGCGCCGGAGAGTGCCACATTACCTTTTTTGAGTGTATCGGGCTGGAAAGAGAGCGTTACAAGTCCGCCGGGCGAGAAAGAGAACGTCGCCTTGAGCTTCAGGCTGTCGGCAGTCATCAGCTGTGCCTCCGGGGCTTCGGGTTTTCCTTTCAGTGTGAGCGTATAGCTTTTATCGCCGGCCTTCAGATCGTAGGTACCCATTTTCTCGCGGGGCATGGATTTTTCGACCGTGACATCATAGGCTGCGCCGTTGCACCAGTTCTGCAGAATTTTGGTTTCAGACTTGAAGATATTTCCGTTCGTGACGATGAAGTTGGCTGTTTTGCCGGGTTCGAGGCTTCCGAGCGTGCTGTATGCGCCTGCGAGTGTGGCGGGTGTGAAGGTGAGTGCCTTGAGGGCATTTTCCTCGGTCAGGCCGTATTCAATTGTTTTGCGGATGTTCTCGAGGAATCTGGAGCGCTCCTTGAGTCCGTTTGAGGTGAGTGCGAAGGTGATTCCCGCTGTTTGCAGCATACCGGCATTGGCGGGGGCCATTTCCCAGTGTTTCAGTTCAGATAACGACACGTTGAGTGCGTCGTAGGGGTCGCGGACGTCATATCCCTCGGGGAAGTTAACCGGTACGATGAGCGGGTAGCCTGTTTTTGCCACTTCGTTCAGGCGCTGGTACTCGTCGCCGGAGGTTTTCACGATGTATTTCACGCCGAACTCCTCGCCGATGCGGTTGATTCGGAAGATATCCAGCTTTTCACCGGCTTCAAACACCTGGGGGAGGCCCTGAACGGCATTCCAGGCGTCGAGGGAGAGATTTTTCTCCGTTTTGTAGCCTTCTGTCTTGTACCACTGACCATCCATGTACGTCTGGCGGACCAGCGCTATCAGGCCCATGAGCGAGCTCGGGTACGGGTTGCGGCTGGAGCCTTTTTTGAGCGACAGAAAATGCGCCACCCTGTCGGACACGATCATTTCGTGTTCGCGCTCGCTGCCGAGCAGCACGAGTGCGCCTGTGCCACGGGAGATACCGTCGGAGCGGTGCGTGAGTACGGCGCCGAAACCCTGTTTGCGCCATTCTTCAGAGGCTTTGGCGTCGTTGGTGAACAGTGCAACGGCGTTGAACTCCGGCTTGAGGGCTTCGTTCCAGCTGTATGCCGCGCCCTTGGGCTCGGCGGGTGTGGCGGGCTGCGCCTGCTGTTGCTGACCGAAGCGGCCGCCCTGGGCAGCGGGTGGCGGAGCCGGGAGCCCGTAGTCGGTAGCGTACAGGTCAATAAAGGACGGATAAATCGTTTTTCCGGAGCAATCGTATGTTACGGCATCTGCCGGGATCGTCACGCCCGTGCCTGCAGCAATCACCTTTCCATCGCGAATCAGGAGCGTTGCACCCTCGGTTTTGGTCTTGTAGTCGGTGAAAATAGTGGCATTGGTGAAAGCGTAGAGTCCGGGCCGCTTGTCGGAAGGCGCTGCAATCGGATACGTTTGCTGTGAAAAGCAGGTGTTTGTCAGAACAAACGCGGCAAAAGCG
>CAIYFY010000291.1 GCA_903925535.1 uncultured Bacteroidota bacterium
GAATGGCTTGATGAATCCGATCAACTGCGCCCTTCCGGTTCTCCGGCAAGCCGCTACGGAGGTAATATTGAAGAAGGAACAGATTATTGGAAAGAAATTTCCCGTACTGGCCTGATCCAGAACTATGATCTGTCTTTCTCGCAGGGAAATGATCGCGGCGGTATGCAATTCGGTGCCAATTACCTCACTCAACGAGGCGTAATCATCAACTCCAACTTTAAAAATATGGGGATGAGATTAAACTCGAATTTGAAGTTTTTTGATGGAAAAGTAACTGTGGGCGAAAACCTCTCCGTAAGCCGGGGCCAGCGTTTATGGCTCGACAACGGTTTCGGTGGCACACCCGAACAGGCACCCTACCGATACAAATCCATCCTGCCGGTACGCACCGAAGACGGTCGCTATTCAGGACCTCCCGGCGGCGGCTTCTCCGACCGCGATAACCCGGTGGCACTCTCGGAAGACAATAAAGACGACCGCACTACCAACGTGAAAGTATTCGGTAACGTGTATGCTGAGTTGCAGTTGTTGAAAGATCTTTCGTTCCGCAGCAGCTTTGGCGGCGACTACGATAATATCCTGTCAAAAGATATTTTCCGTACTTATTCACGCGGCTTCCTGGCTAATAATACTGCCGAACTTACACTTCGCCAAACCCATCAGACCAACTGGGTGTTCAACAACACGTTCTCCTACAACAAGTCGTTCGGTAAACACGTACTCAATGCACTGGCAGGAACGGAAGCCATCAAAAACTCGATTAACCTGTTCTCCGCAACGGGCAAAGGTTTCGCCCTCGAAACGGTCGAGTACCTTCAGTTAAGCGCTGCTTCGGGTGAAAAAACATCTTCCGGTATGAGTACAGGTTTCTCCCTGTTTTCCTATTTCGGAAAGCTGAACTACAACTACTCCGATAAATACCTGGCTTCCTTTACGATTCGTCGCGATGGCTCTTCCCGATTCGGCACACAAAACCGTTTCGCCATATTTCCTGCCGCCTCTATCGGCTGGAGGGTAAGTGAAGAAGATTTCCTGAAGGACAACGACTTTATCAATTACCTGAAAATTCGCGCAGCATGGGGCCAAACAGGCAACCAGGATATCCTGAATGATGCGCGTTTCGGCCTGTACCAGGCAGTTTATGCACCAGCAAGTAACATTTTGCCCTGGGATGGCGGATGCGCACAAACGCCTTGTCCTGATGCTGCCACCTCTTATGATATTGGCAACAACGACTCTGGTATCTTGCCCTCAGGCTTTCTGGCAACGCAAACCGGCAACGACAAACTGCGCTGGGAAACAACCACCGAAACCAACTTCGGCGTTGATTTCAGCATCCTTGACAGCAAACTGAACGGTACACTCGAGGTGTTCCAGCGTCAAACGGAAGACATCCTCGTGCGTCCGAAGCAAATCGGTGCATTCGGCGACGGTGCCAACCAATGGGTGAATGGTGCAAGTATGAAAACCAATGGCTGGGAAGTTTCCCTCAATTACACTCCAGCCGCAATCGGCGATCTGAGTATCTCGGTTGGTACCGTATTGTCGCACTACAATTCTATTATTACAGCCCTGCCGGAAAATCTGCTGGCATCTTACGCGGGCAACGAAGAGCAGAACATCATTGGTCATGCACCAAATGCCCTGTTCGGATACCACACCGATGGTATTTTCCAAAGCCAGGCTGAAGTTGATGCACACGCTACACAAGTAGGTGCCCGTATCGGCGCTTTGCGTTTTGTTGACTTGAACAATGATGGTGTGATTAACGCACTCGATCAGGAATACGGCGAGGCAAACGGCGTTCCAAAAGTAGAGCTGGGTACGAACTTCTCCGCCCAATGGAGAAACTTCGACCTGAGCCTGTTCGCCTGGGCAGCATTGGGCCGAAAAGTTACCCCTGATGTGTACCGTATGGAACTGGGTTCGCTGGACAACGGTGAAAATGGCGGTGTAGCGCAACTGGATGCCTGGAGTCCGACCAACACCGACAGTTATATCCCGGCTGCCAGCAACAGCAACCGACCCTACGGATTTTCGCTCGATTACAATGTACGCAACGGCAACTTTTTGGCATTCAGGCAGGTGGTGATCGGATACACGATCCCGCAAACCAAACTGAATAAAAACATGTCGAACCTCCGCGTATATCTGAGCGGAGAAAACCTCGGTTGGGTGGTTGACCGCAAAGGTCCAAACCAGTACCCTCAAACTGGCTGGTCTATCGAAAACAGGGTGGGAGGTATTTATCCGAAACCACAGCGTTTTACGATTGGTATTGGTGCAGGTTTTTAATTTTCAATGTTTAAAATCTTTTAAAATGAAAAAATATTTGACCACGAAAAGTATCCTGACGGCCGTCATCTGCCTTTCGGTACTGGGAGGATGCAAAAAAGAGTTTCTTGATTTTAAGCCGACCGGAGTTGTTTCGGACGCCGAATTGAACACCGTCGAAAATGCAGAAAAAATGGTGATTGCTGCGTATGCATCCCTTGGAAACGACGGTTTGCTGGCCCATCAATACGAAGACATGTGGGTGTATGGCAGCGTACGCTCGGATGACGCTCTGAAGGGCGGTGGCAGTATCGGCGACCAGTTTGACAGCCACATGGTAGAAGTGTTCAACCTGAACACACCCGCCAATGGCAATGCCAATCTGATGTGGGTTTATCTGTACGCCGGCATTTCTCGTGTAAACGACGCCATGCAACGTATTGAAACGTTCTCTGATGCCGATTATCAGGCACAGGCCGGTGTTTCACGCAAACAGCGCCTGGCAGAACTCCGCTTTATCCGCGGGCACTTCGAGTTCATCCTCAAGGTACTCTACAAATATCCGGTTTATATTGATGAAACGGTAGCAAAAGCCGACATCGTTAAAATTTCAAACCGAGAAAAAAGCGATCAGGAAGGTTGGGCATATATCGCAGACGAGTTTCGCGCAGGTGTAAATGACCTGCCTGATGTGCAATCGGATGAGGGTCGTCCAACCCGCAACGCAGCTCGTGCATACCTGGCTAAAACACTGCTCTACAAAGCATACGTTCAAAATGAGCAACACCAGGTTACCAGCATTACCCAGTCTGAACTGGAAGAGGTAGTAAATCTGATCAGCGCAGTGGAAAGCACCAATGAATACGCCCTGTACGATGATTATGCTAAAAATTTCCTCTGGGAATTCGAAAGCGGTGTGGAGTCGGTGTGGGCAATCATGCGCTCAATCAACGATGGATCCCCTGAAGGGAGAGGCAATTTCTCAACAGGCCTGACCTCTTCACTCGGTCCCGGTTACGGCTGTTGTTCGTTCAATCAAGGTACCCAGAATCTGGCAAATGCATATAAAACTGACGCCAATGGATTGCCGTTGTTTGACAGTTTTGCCAGTCTGCCGAATATTGAAAACGCAACCGATATCAAAAATAACAATATGGATCCCAGGATTGCACACACGCTGGGAATCATCGGAATGCCTTTCAAATACGATCCGAATCGTATTTATGACGAAACCTATGCGCGCGTACCTGGTGTGTACGGGTATGTATTGGGTATGAAAGACCAGGAACTGCCTTCTTCCCCTGCTTTCCGTCAGTACCAGGCATTTTTCAGCATCTCCCGCAACACAGACCAGATCCGTTTCGGCGATTTGTTGCTGATGAA
>CAIYFY010000292.1 GCA_903925535.1 uncultured Bacteroidota bacterium
CCGTCTGAAAGGCGGCAGGGTGGAGGCCCTTACACCACCAAATTAATCATCCTTCCGGGCACAAATACCACTTTCTTGGGTTGTTTCCCCTCCAGCCAGCGCTGAACCTGCTCCAGTGACAAAGCGGCGGCTTCCGCATCGGCATGCGTTATGTCCGATGGCAGTTCAATGGTGGCTCTCAGCTTGCCGTTGATCTGAACCGGATATTCCTTGGTGTCAGACTTCAGATAATCCTCGTTCCATTCCGGCCATGTTGCGTCACACACCGACCCGCTGTGTCCCAGACGGCTCCACAGCTCCTCGGCAATATGCGGTCCGAACGGTGCGAGCAGCACAGTGAGCGGCTCCAGTACTGCCCGTTTGCTGCAATTGAGCTTCCGCAGATCGTTGGTGGCAATCATGAAGTGACTCACGCAGGTGTTCATCGAGAAGCGCTCGATATCCTCGGTTACCTTTTTGATACAATTGTGCAGCACGCGCAACTCGTCTTTGGTGGCCGGATCGTCAGACACGATGAACAGCTCGCCATTGAAGAACAACTGCCAGAATTTCTTCAGAAACCCGCTTACACCGGTGATTCCTTTCGTATCCCACGGCTTGCTGACCTCAATCGGGCCTAGGAACATCTCGTACATCCTGAAGCAATCGGCGCCATAGAGTGCCACCATATCGTCGGGGTTCACCACATTGGCGTACCGCTTCGACATTTTCTCCAGTTCGGTGGAGCACAGATAGATACTGCCGTGTTCCTTGTCTATCTTGAAATTGGCATTTCTGAACTGGGTTCTGGAAAGAGCCTTTTCCAGGTCAAGCACCTCATTGTCAACCAGATTAACATCCACATGCAACTTGGTGAAAACATCCGGACTGTACTTGCCGGTCAGGCTGCAGGAAACAAAAAGCTGCTCGCTGCGAGGCGTTTCGCTGGTAGCGATAAAGTTGTCGCGGCTGTTGAGGGCCCGGCGTATTTTTTGGGCTACCAGTTCAGGCTCATTAATATTATCCGACAGCTCTTCGTTGTACAACAGCAGCAGGCGCTTGTTGTCGGCAGCGGCAGTCTTCCGCACACGCTCTATCTTGTCCACCTGTTTGATGGATGTCACTTCGATAACGAGGTCATTGGCTCCGAAGGCAAAATCATAGGTTGAGTCCTCCTCCAGATCAGTCTGGGCAATTTTGATGGGCCCTTCTTCTGCAAAAAACGGCTGTAATACCTTGATCATCAGGTATTCCTCAAAGAATCGCTCGTTGGCGCGGAACACGAAGTTGGATTTCCCGCCGATCATGCCCTGGTTCACCACCTTCTTGAATGGCTCCTCGGTCATGACAAGTCCCTTGTCGTACAGGAACTTGTGCCACATCCTGGAGTAGAGCAGGTGGCCAACGGCGTGTTCGGCACCGCCAATGTAGAAATCAACATCCTGCCAGTATCCGATGGCCTCTGCGGAGACAAACTCCTGATCATTTTTGGGATCCATGTAGCGCAGGAAATACCAGGAAGAGCCGGCAAATCCGGGCATGGTATCGGTGTCGCGCTCCATTCCGCCGGGCAGATTGGCCCAGTGACTGAGTTGTGCGAGCGGCCCCTTTCCTCCACCGGGCTTGAACTCGGTGGTGTGCGGCAGCTCCAGCGGCAGCTCGTTCTCAGGCAGTGCATGGGCAATACCCTCGCTGTCGTATATAATCGGGAACGGCTCGCCCCAGTAGCGCTGACGGGAGTAGTTGGCATCGCGGAGCTTGTACTGTACCCGGCGCTTGCCAATTCCTTTTTCCGACAGGCGGTTGATGACCTCCTGAATGGCTTCCAGCACTTCCATGCCGTTGAGGAAGTCCGAATTGATCATCTTGCCCACTTTGTCCTCCATACCGGCACCGGGGTACATGGATTTGTCCACGATATGCACCACAGGCAGTTTGAACTTTTCGGCAAAGCGCAGATCGCGCTCATCGTCGGCCGGAACACCCATGATGGCCCCTGTTCCATAGCCCTTTAGTACATATTCCGAGATAAATACCGGAATTTTCGCGCCCGTGAACGGGTGTATCGCGTGCGCGCCCGTGAACGCGCCCGAAACCACCTTTTCTATCTGCCGCTCCCGCTCGGTGCGGCTTTTCACCCAGTCGAGGTAGTTTTTTATATCTCCCCGCTGTGCCTCGGTGGTGATTTCGTCCACCAGATCGTGCTCGGGGGCCAGCACCATGAAGGTGGCACCAAAAATGGTATCGGGGCGGGTAGTATAGATTTCGAGCTTTTTGCCGGTATTTTCCAGGTCAAAGAACACCTGGGCACCCTCTGAGCGACCAATCCAGTTGCTCTGAAGCATACGCAGTCCGTCTGGATAATCCACCGTGTCGAGGCCGCGCAACAGGCGGTCGGCATAGGCCGTGATCCGCATGCTCCACTGCAGCATGGGCTTGATCTCTACCGGATGCCCTCCGCGCTCGCTCACGCCGTTGATGACCTCATCGTTGGCCAGTACCGTCCCGAGGGCCTCGCACCAGTTTACATAGCCCACTTTGCGGTACATAAGCCTGAAGTTCATCAGTACATCCTGCTGCTCGCGCACCGTCATGGAATTCCATTCGGCAGCGGTAAAGGAGCCCTCAAAAGTGGTGGCGGCCTGTACGCCGGCTGACCCGTTTATTTTGAAATACTCAACCAGTTCGCTTACCGGCCTGGCCTTGTCGGCTGCCGTGTCGTACCAGTGATTGAACATCTGGAGGAATATCCACTGCGTCCAGCGGTAGTACTTCGGATCGCAGGTCTGCACCTCGCGGTCCCAGTCATATGACAGTCCCAGGTTATCCAGCTGCTGCTTGTACCGCGCTATGTTCTCGCGGGTAGAATCGGCCGGGTGAATGCCGTTATCTATGGCGTACTGCTCGGCGGGCAGTCCGAAGGCATCGAAGCCCATCGGATGCAGCACATTGAAGCCGCGGAGTCGCTTGTATCTGGAGAGAATATCGCTGGCAATATAACCCAGTGGATGGCCCACGTGCAGTCCTGCGCCAGACGGATACGGGAACATATCCAGCACGTAGTACTTGGGTTTGCTGTGTTCGGTGTGCACTGCGTAAGTCTTGTGCTCCTTCCAATAGGTGCGCCACTTGGGCTCAATTTCTGACGGGCGATAATCCATTTTTGCCTTTAATATTC
>CAIYFY010000293.1 GCA_903925535.1 uncultured Bacteroidota bacterium
AGGAACCGGCTTCCGGTAGTGGCCAGCATGGGCGGTGGCTATTCTCCGCGCATCGCCGATATTGTGGAGGCGCATGCCAATACGTTTCGGGTGGCAGCAGAGGTTTTTGGGTGTTAATCGTCTGATTATCCACACACAGGATTCCTGACCGGGATGCAGCGTAAATATGTCTGTTCGCCCGAACATGGAAAACCTGGTTTTGTAAAACCGCAGAGTCGCGCAGAGTTAACCGCAAAGTTTCGCAGAGTATCTTTCCTGTTTTCGACACAGGGACACCCAAAATAGTCATGTTTTTTGAAGCAAATAACTGATATACAATATCTTACATTTTTTATAAAAAATGTGTCGAAAACAGGAGGAACGCACAGTATCTTTCTCTGCGTAACTCTGCGTAACTCTGCGTAACTCTGCGTCATACTCTGCGAAACTCTGCGGTTAAACAAACGCGATATAAACACCAAAACCGGAAGTTGTCTGGTTTCACTCCTCCGGGGCTTCGAATATTCCGGGGGGCATTTTGCTATTAACATATCGCTCCTCCGGAGCTGGATGACGTGGTATTGAATGGCTGTTGAGTTGATCCCGTTAGTTTCCTCCTTTCAGTCGGAATGACTGTGCGTTTTTTAATTTATGAGACATGGTTATGTTGTCGGCTCTGCCGACAACATAACCATGATTTTTTTAGACTATGTGTCCAGTCATTCTGACTGCAAGGAGGAAACTCTTCAGGTTGAGGCCAGGCTGGGAGTGCTGCCATGCGCGGCCTCACGCTAACCGTTCATACAGGTGGATCAGGATATTATTTCCTGCGGAGCCATCCTTACTCCCATACCCCGCCAATGCCTGCAGCCCACAGCGCCTTGTTCAGTTCGGGCAGCTTTTTCGTGAGTATTTCATCAGAGCGTGATTTGAGGGTACTCCACTGGGCGTCCAGCTGACTTTTCAGGTCAATATTGGGCTGATTTACTCTCGGGATATCGCTTTCCGTCTGATTGAGCAGGAACATATAGTTGGCAGAGAACTTGTTGGGGAAGTTTTCCACGTCGTCGTACGCTTTTGATTTGCGCTGCACCATATCTTCATCCCATGTCTTCATGACAGCCGAGAGGTCGGTGGCTTTTTTGCGCACATCCGCGAAGGCACTGCCGTTCAGTTTCGGAATCAGTTGATCGAGTTGCTGCCTTTTTTCGTTCAAAGCGTTAATCATACGGTGCATTTCGGTCACTTTCTGCTCCATGTCGAGCATGATGCGATGATATGCCTCGTATTCCGCCGGGGTAGTGGGGTAGAGTGGATTGGCCACTATTTCTGCAGTGGTGGTTTCCTTCTTTGATCCGGCTGTCAGCGTGACGGTATATTGGCCGGGAGATGCTTTGTGTCCGGAAAAACTGTTCTCAAAGTAGGTATCGGGTACGCCCGGGATGGTGGGATAGCGCATATTCCACACGAACCTGTTAAGTCCTTTTTTGGCAGAGAGTACCGGCAGCGCCGATGGTCCGCCTTCCCAGGTTTTTTCTGTGCTGTCTTTTACCGAGGAGAAGCTGTTTACCGGTTCGCCGGCAGTATTTCTGATCTCGAGCTGCACTGTTTCACCTGTTTTGAGTTCGGGCAGCTGATAGTACAGAACCACACCAGTGGCCGGGTTCACACCCTCCTCACTGTTCATCCCGCTGAAAGTATCATCGGAACTGTTCAGATCGCTGCCACCATTGACGAGCAGCGCGGGCTCTGGCTGGTACAACTTCAATTCTTCGCCGGATTTGTACTGCCGGAGGAGTCCCATATCATCGAGGATCCAGAATGACCTGCCGGAGGTGGCGGCAATCAGGTCGCCCTGGTGAATTCTCAGGTCAGTAATGGGGGTTACAGGCAGATTCAGCTGGAAAGACGACCAGTTTTTTCCGCCGTTCCAGGAAATAAACAGTCCCGATTCAGTGCCTGCGAAGAGCATATCTTTTCGGACCGGGTCTTCCCTGACCACGCGGGTGAATGCCGTGTCAGGAATTCCTGCGCTGATATTGGTCCATGTTTTTCCGTAGTCGGTTGATTTGTACAGTCCGGGCCGGTGGTCATTGAACTTGTACCGGGTGGTAGCGATATATACCGTTGCCTTGTCGTGGGGCGACACTTCAATGGCGTTGATCAGGCATTCCTCGAGTCCCTGGGGAGTCACATTTTTCCATGTTTTGCCACCGTCGCGGGTGATGTGCACCAGTCCGTCGTCGCTGCCTGTCCAGATCACCCCTTTCTCCTGAGGCGATTCCATGACATAGCTGAGCGTCCCGTAGTTTTCTGCGCCAACGGCTTCGTTGGTGTAGGGCACGCCCGGGCGACCCTGTTTAGATTTGTCGTTGCGGGTCAGGTCAGGCGATGCTTCCGTCCAGGTACGACCCAAATCGGTGGTTTTGAGCAGCATCTGTGCACCGTGGTAGTAAGTATCAGGTTCGTGTTTCGACCAGATAATGGGAGCGTTCCAGTTGTACCGATACTTCATGTCTTTGGCATCCATACCGAGGTACTGAACAGGAGCGGCCATAATATTGGTACCTGCCTTCGCGTTGATGTCGAGTACTTCGATCGTGCCCTGGTAGCTTCCGCCAAGCACATAGCGCGGGTTATCGGGATTAAAGGCGAGGAAAGCGCTTTCGCCGCCGGCGGAGTACGTCCAGCTGGCGGTGGAGATATGTCTGCTGCCGAATTCGCGGTGTGCGATAGACACGGAAGAGTTGTCCTGCTGACCGGCATAAATACGGTATGGAAACTGATTATCCACGTTGATACGATAGAACTGGGCAGTAGGCATATTGCTTTGAGTGCTCCAGGTAGCGCCCCTGTTCACGGTGATGCCTGCGCCGCCGTCGTTACCAATGATCATGTTATTCGGATTGTGGGGGTTAATCCACAGATCGTGGTAGTCGCCGTGCGTGCCGGAGAGCTCCTCCCAGTTTTTGCCGCCATCAGTAGAGCGGAGTGCGGGGGCGCTCAGCACATATATCGTTTCATCGTCTTGCGGGTCGGTGAACAGTTCGATATAATACCAGGCGCGCTGAATCAGGCGGTGGTCGTTGGTGACCCTCGACCAGCTTTTACCGGCGTTATTGGACACAAACAGTCCGCCGGCCTCCTTTTCCGAGTCACTTTCGATGAGCGCATACACCCGGTCGGAGTTGGAGCGGCACACGGCGATGGACATTTTGCCCATTTCTGTGGGCAATCCTTCCGTCATTTTTTCCCAGGTATCGCCGCCGTCGGTGGATTTATAAAGTCCGCTGCCGGGGCCACCGCTGATAACCTGCCAGGGACGGCGGCCATGTTCCCACATGGCAGCGTACAGGATGCGCGGGTTGTTCACATCCTGCGAGAGCTCTGCGCAGCCCGTTTTATCATCCACGTACAATACTTTTTTCCACGATTTTCCGCCATCGGTGGACTTGAATATACCTCTGTCGGCAGAATTGCCGTAGAGTGCGCCCTGAGCGGCTACGAGTACCACATCCGGGTTTGAGGGGTGAACAACAATCCGGGAAATATGGCGGGTGGCGCCCAGTCCCGATTGTTTCCACGACTTTCCGCCGTCTGTGGATTTATAAACACCGTCGCCAGAGTGCGTCATGACTCCGCGTATGGCGTGCTCACCCATACCCACATAAATGACATTCGGGTCGTTTTCAGATACAGCGATGGCACCCACCGTGCCAGTTTTGAAGAAACCATCGGAAATATTGCTCCAGGACAGGCCCATATCGGACGTTTTCCAGAGTCCGCCGCCGGTGGTACCCATAAAATAGGTGGTCATATCGCCCGGAACACCGGACACAGCGACAGACCGCCCGCCCCTGAATGGGCCAATGTTGCGCCACTTGACAGATTTAAAGGCGGCATTGAGGTCGGTTGAGCCGGTTTTGCTGTCGGTTTGTGCATGGAGGGAGAGCGACAGAACAGATAGCAGGAACAGAGGAATCAGTATCTTTCTCACGGTTGGAAATAATTTTAATGAGGCCGTGAAAGTACTTCATTGCCTCCAAGACTTTCTCCGGCAGGTTAATATTAAACTGAAAAAATAGATAAGTTGGTAATTTTGCGGCAGAATTGTAAAGAAGAGTCCATGAATATTGATTTGCTGCTTGAGAATCTGACGAACCCGGCCCTGTTGTTTTTCATCCTGGGCGTACTGGCCGTGTATCTGAGAAGTGACCTGGAGATACCCTACAATTCCTCAAAGTTTATCTCCTTGTATCTTCTTTTCTCCATCGGGTTTAAAGGCGGACAGGAACTGGTACACGAACACATCACCGCCGAGGTGTGGTGGTCCATCCTTTTTGGGTTGTTCATTTCGGCACTGATACCGGTTTACAGTTTTTTCATTTTGAAACGCCGGCTGAACATACACGACTCGGGTGCCCTGGCGGCTGCCTACGGATCGGTCAGTGCCGTGACCTTCGTTACGGCGGCATCCTATCTGGAAGCACAGCAGATGACACTGCACGGGCACATGGTAGCCATCATGGCGCTGATGGAATCGCCGGCGATTATTGCCGGGTTGCTGCTTATATCACTCTACGCGAAGGAAGAAACACCGGGTGTCAGCAAGAAGGAGGTGATACTTCACTCGTTTACCAACGGGAGTGTCTTACTGATACTGGGCAGTCTGGTGATCGGGCTGCTGGCCAGCGACAAGCAGGCGGAGGGTATAAAACCCTTTACCAACGATATTTTCAAGGGATTTCTGGCTATATTTCTGCTCGACATGGGTATTACCAGCGGCAAAAACCTGAAGTCTTTCTTTTCCTTTGGCTGGTTTCCTTTTCTGTTTGCCGTTATTATTCCGCTGGTCAACGGCTGTTTCTTTTCCTGGGCCAGCGTGCTGGTTACCCATGATCCTTCCAACCGCTTTATTTTCGGTATTCTGGCGGCGAGTGCATCGTACATTGCGGTACCGGCGGCCATGAAAATTGCGGCACCGAAGTCGAACCCGGGTTTATTGCTTCCCATGGCACTTGCTGTCACCTTCCCGATGAACATCACAGTGGGCATGCCGCTGTACTGGCAGATCGTGCAGATGAAGATGTGAGCATTGGCTCAGTCATCATCACGGCCCAGCAGTTCCCTGACTTTTGC
>CAIYFY010000294.1 GCA_903925535.1 uncultured Bacteroidota bacterium
CCTGTTACTCTGCCCGAAAATTCCACATCGGGAGTGCCATTTCGCAGTTGAAGCCTGGTTTCAGCCCTTATTTTGTCCTTCAGACGTTCTGTGAACTCGAGTGCCAGGGTAGGCGGTGCATTGGGCGCCGAAGTTTCGAAGGTCTGTACAAAATAGGTATTGATATCCGGGTCAATGGATATTCCCTTGAAGGTGTAGCAGCCGGAAAACAGCAGCGCCAGCATGAATATGAGTATTCGCAAGCTCATGACACAAAGATAATGTCCCGGACGAAATAATATTTACGAATATACTGCCCGGAAGAATTGCTCCAGTTTCCAGGGATCCAGCTTGCCATCGGTTCTCACTCCGCTGCACAAATCGAGCCCGAACGGCTGTACGGTCTCGATGGCCTCGCGCGCATTGCCCGGGTGTAGTCCGCCGGCAAGGAATACCGGTACTGGCGAAGCTTCCACAATACGGCGACTCAGCATCCAGTTGTGTACCCTGCCTGTACCACCCAGTTCCTTCACCTGCAGATTCGGATTGCCACTGTCGAGCAACAGGGCGTCCACGTGCGCTGCTGTCCGAAGTGCTTCTTCCACACTGTCCTCGTCAAGCACATGAATCACCTGCACCAGCTTGACCGGGCCAACCCGTTCCCGGATAACTGAATATGCACCTGACTGAAGTGCATCCACAATCTGTATGGTGTTCGTATGTACTTTCTGGTGATGGTCAGCAATGGCCAACGCATCGGTTTCGCTGGTGAGCAGGAATGTGCTCACGGCAGGCGGCGCAAACCGCGCTATTTCAGCAATCAATTCGTTGGTTATGATACCGGGACCACTGGGCATAGGGCCTACCAGTCCGAGCGCATCTGCACCGGCACTGATGGCTGTCTGTGCTTCTTCTACGCTGCTGATACAGCAAATTTTAATCCTTGTTCTCATTATTCCCATTCAATAGTGGCCGGGGGTTTGGTCGAAATGTCATAAACCACCCGGTTGATTCCCTTCACCTTGTTGATGATTTCGCTCGAAACCTCCGCCAGAAACTCATGTGGCAAACGACTCCATTCAGCCGTCATGCCATCGGTCGAATTGACGGCACGCAGCGCAAGCGTGCGCTCGTACGTGCGCTCGTCGCCCATGACCCCCACCGACTGTACCGGCAACAAAATGGCTCCTGCCTGCCAGACTTCATCGTACAGACCGTGCTCTTTCAGTTTATTAACGTAAATAGCATCGGCATCCTGCAATAACTGGACTTTTTCAGGGGTAATATCTCCCAAAATACGGATGCCGAGCCCGGGCCCCGGAAAGGGATGTCTGTTCAGTATCTGTCCCGGAACACCCAGTTCTCTTCCTACCCGCCGGACTTCATCCTTGAATAGCGAACGCAGTGGTTCTACCACTTTCAGCTTCAGTTTGTCGGGCAAACCACCTACATTGTGGTGGCTCTTGATGGTCACGGATGGTCCGTGTACACTCACCGACTCAATCACATCCGGGTAAATGGTACCCTGCCCCAACCAGTGACAATCGGGATGCGCTTTGCTCTCTTCCTCAAATACGTCAATAAAGAGCTTGCCAATAATTTTTCGCTTCTGCTCCGGATCACTCACACCTGCCAGTTCGCCATAAAAACGTTTTTTGGCGTCTACCCCCTCAATATTCAGACCCATGCCCTTGTACGACTCGAGCACCTGCCCGAACTCATCCTTCCGGAGCAGCCCGTTATCCACAAAAAAGCAGAAAAGTTGTTTCCCGACAGCCTTGTGGAGCAATGTGGCGGCTACCGTTGAGTCAACACCTCCCGAAAGCGCCATGATGACTTTGTCGCTGCCAATCTGAC
>CAIYFY010000295.1 GCA_903925535.1 uncultured Bacteroidota bacterium
ACAAAAGTATTACGCTGCCCTCAGACCCCCGGAATGTTGAACAAGTGGAACCCTTTGTTGATGGCCTTGCCAGTCGTTACAACCTTTCTCCCGACAGAAAAGGAGACATCATGGTCAGCCTGATGGAGGCAGTCACAAATGCCATCCTGCACGGAAATCAAAGCGACAGAAAAAAATGCGTTTCCATTTCTTTCCTGAGGAAGCGCGACTCCCTGTCACTGCGTGTGAGCGATGAAGGTCCCGGATTTGATCCTGCAGTAGTGCCAGACCCGACTTGTCCGGAGCGTGTGGAGTGTTGTGGAGGCCGGGGTTTACTTCTCATGCGTCATCTGAGCGATGAATGCAGTTTTCTGAAAGGGGGAAGTACAGTAGAAATGAGATTCAAAATAAAGTAATCATATATTAATTTCGATATCCAGGTGGAATTTCCGATTATAGAGGAAACCGAAGAGGAACAACAAATCAACTTTTTCTTCGAAGATGCAATTTTCACAATCCCGGACGAAGATCAGCTCTCCGGTTGGCTCCTGAAGGCCGCGCAGGCGGAGCAGCGCGATGTTTCAGAAATAAATTATATTTTTTGTTCTGATGAACACCTGAGAAAGATCAACATAGAGTTTCTCGATCACGATTACTACACCGACGTTATTACATTCCCTTACGACAGTCAGCACATACACGGAGATGTCTTCATCAGTCACGACCGCGTGCGTGAAAATGCCGCCAGCGCCGGGGTTACCTTCGAGCGAGAACTTTCCAGGGTAATGGTTCACGGACTACTCCATCTGGCGGGCTACGACGACAAGCTCCCTGAGGACAAAATCAGAATGACAGAACGGGAAGATTTCCATTTGGGCCACTGTACTTTTTGCTGAGGCACGGGTATTCCGGTTACGGGTATTATTTTTCAGGGACCTTCGGAGCAAAAATATGGGATAGTCAAATCGGAATATTGTTTCAATGGCTTTTACTTTTGCATTAAAAATCGGCATTTCGTAAATATTTGCCCCGTTTAATAAAATTTTATTTTGTTTATCATGGGCGGTTTTATTGCCTGACTATTCAGTCTTTTTGTAAGAATCTGCTAAAAATATACAGAAATAACAACCAATTCCAATGTTAATGCGTTACTTCGCAATTGATTTCTAATCACTTTACCAACCAAACTTTCTATTTCTATGAAGAGGATTTTACTCGGGCTGGCCATGCTATGCATAAGTGCCGGCTTTGCCTTAGGGCAACGTGTGGTTACCGGAAAGGTAACCAGTGATCAGGGCGAAGCTCTGATTGGCGTCACGGTGACTGCGCCTGGTACTACTGCCGGAGCACAAACAGACGTGGACGGAAACTATCGTTTGAGCCTTCCGACCACAGCTGCTTCCGTGAAGTTTGTTTACACAGGCTATGTGGACAAAGAGGTGACACTGTCTGCTTCCAATGTGTACGACGTAGTACTTGAGGTGAATGTCAATGCACTTCAGGAGGTGGTTGTTGTGGGTTACGGTACACAGCAGAAAAGAGCCATCACCGGAACCGTTTCCACGGTCAAGGGTGAAGACATTGCCGCCCTGCCTGCCCAGAGCTTCGACCAGTTGCTTCAGGGCCGCGCTGCGGGTGTCAACGTAAGCCTCCCGAACGGTGTGCTCAACAATCCGCCTGTATTCCGTGTACGCGGTATCAACTCCATCAACCTCAGCTCTTTCCCGCTGATTGTTATTGACGGAGTTCCGACTTACACCGGTGATATCGGTAACTCGGCTGCCAACAACGTACTGTCAAATCTGAACCCGAATGATATCGAGAGCATAGACATCCTCAAGGATGCCTCTGCAACAGCTATCTACGGTTCCCGCGCAGCTGCAGGTGTTGTGCTCATCACAACCAAACGCGGTACAAAAGGCAAAACACGTGTGAGCTACGACTCATGGGCTGGCTGGACCAACGCCGTGCGTGTTCCGGAAGTACTCAATGCAGAGCAGTATGTGGAAATCAAAAACGAAGCCGCTGCCAATGCCGGTCTTTCCGGTCCGCAGTTCTTCCTTGACTCTGTAAACGGTCAGTTGATTGATACCCGCTGGGCAGACTACATCTACCGCACAGGTTTCTCTCACAACCATGCACTCGGATTCTCCGGCGGCACAGACCAGACTACCTACTACCTGTCAATGGGCTATACCCGTCAGGAGGGTATGCTGATCGGAAACGATTTTGAGCGTCTCACTTCCCGCCTGAACCTCGACCACAAACTGTCGAAGCGCATCAAGGTAGGTGCTACTGTCGGTTACACCAACAACCAGAACACAGGTATCAACTCCGGCTCTCTGCCCGGACAGGCGTTCGCAACCGGTGGTGGTGGCCGTCTGGCCTTTGTAACTGCACCTATTGTTTCTCCGTTCATTTTTGACGCCGATGGAAACCGCCTCCCGGGTAATGCAGGTTACAATATCGCTTCCAACAACCAGCTCGGTCGCGGAAAAAACAAGCAACAGACAGGTTTCTACAACCCCGTTACTATTCTTGACCAGAACAGGCACACTTCTTTCTCAAACCAGATTCAGGCTTCTGTTTACGGACAGCTTGAAATCCTGAAAGGCCTGAACTTCCGCACACAGTACGGTATTGACAATGTTTACGCTGAAAACATCACTTTCTGGACGCCTATTCACGGCGACGGTTTCGGAACAAACGGCTATGCCGCCAACACAACCGTAAACTACCAGCGCTGGAACTTCCAGAATACACTGAATTACGATTTCTCTCTGAATGATCTGCACAATCTCAGCGTGCTCGTGGGACACGAAGAACAGGCAACTACCACCAACGGATGGGGTGCCCAGCGTACCGCAATCGCTGACCCTTTCTTCACAACTTACCAGGGTAACTTCACTACCATCAACCCGACCGGCAACTTCCAGGGACAGAACTACCTGCTCTCTTATTTCGGTCGCCTGAACTACGAATTTGACCGCCGCTACTTCCTGACCCTGAACGTGCGTCAGGATGAGTACTCCGCTTATTCAACAGGTAACAAAAGAGGTATCTTCTGGGGTGCTTCTGCCGGCTGGACAATCTCTGAAGAAGCTTTCTGGAAAGAGAACATCGGTGATATCGTAAATTACTTCAAACTGCGCGGTAGCTATGGTACTGTTGGTAACAGCGGTATCGGCGACTTCGCCTCCCAGAGCCTGTACGGCTCCGGTCTGTACGGTGCTGCTCCAACCATCGCCTACTCACAGGCCGGCAACCCGAACCTGACATGGGAGTCCAGCAAAAAGACTGACATAGGTGTGGTATTCGGTCTGTTCAACGACCGTATCCAGGGTGAGTACACATACTTCAAGAACCTGATTGACGGCCTCATCCAGAATGCACCGCAGTCGCCTTCCAAAGGTATCCCGGGCAACTCTATCGCCATCAACATCGGATCCATGCAGAACGTGGGCCACGAATTCGGCCTGTCGGGCAACATCGTGCGCGACGGCAAATTCAACTGGACATCCAGCGTTAACCTGACGCTGATGACCAATGAAGTAACTTCGCTCGCCGGTGGCTCCGACGTACTTTCAAATACTGCCGGTCTCGAAATCTCCAACATCATCCGCGAGGGCGAATCAGTGGGCAGCATCTTCGCTGTTGAAACTCAGGGCGTAAACGCCGAGAACGGCCGCCGCCTTTTCGTTAAAGCCGATGGTACCGTTGTTCAGTACTCGCATGTTGTTCCCGCCGGTCAGTCCCGCTGGACAACCCTCGACGGTGCTACTGCTTCTGCTGTATCACTCGTTGCCGATGGCAAAGTGTATGGCCCGACGCTCCCGAAATGGTTCGGTGGCTGGGATAACACCTTCACATACGGCCCGGTTGACCTGAACGTACAGATGAACTTCGCCGGTGGCAACTACATCTACAACGGTAGCAAAGCCGGTCAGCGCGACCAGCGTTTCTGGAATAATCAGGTTGATGTAATGGATCGCTGGACAGAAGAGAATACCGACGGCTCTATTCCACGTGTTGTATTTGGCGACAACGTTTCCAACGGTTCGGCTATTCCGATTTCTGAAAACGTGGAGAAAGGTGATTTCCTGCGTATCCGTAACGTAACGCTGGGCTACCGCCTGCCTGCAAGTGTTCTGGATCGCGCCAAGATCTCCAGCCTGCGCGTTTATGCCAACGTAACCAATGCATTCCTGTTCACCAATTACACTGGTACCGATCCTGAGGTTTCTACCAATGGTAACAGCAACACCTCTCCTGGTGTTGACCGCAATACCGTTCCGATGGCACAAACCTTTACTGTAGGCCTTAACCTCGGTTTCTAAATAAATCCAAACACACGACAACATGAAAAATAT
>CAIYFY010000296.1 GCA_903925535.1 uncultured Bacteroidota bacterium
ACATTTTACCTTTGCGCCCGCTAAACGCGGAAGTAGCTCAGTTGGTAGAGCGCAACCTTGCCAAGGTTGAAGTCGCGAGTTCGAGTCTCGTTTTCCGCTCCAAAGCCGTTCCCTCCCGGGAGCGGCTTTTTTTGTTTCACAGCTTGTCCCGACAGATTTCGGCCAGCGCCCTTTCAAGGGTATCCGAAAGCAGATCCGCGTCTTTCCGGGAGAATACAATTGGTGGCTTGATTTTCAGGACATTGTGAAACGGTCCGTCGGTGCTCATCAGAACGCCGAGTTGTTTCATCCGGTTGGCAATTCGCGCCGTTTCTGCCGGTGCAGGCTCCAGCGTAACAGGATCTTTTATCAGTTCGATACCGATAAACAGTCCGGGGCCGCGCACATCGCCGATTACCGGATAATGTATGGCCAGCTCTCCCAGCCTTTTATACAGGTAGCGGCCGGTTTCGAGGGCATTTTGCTGCAGACCCTCCCGCTCGATTACGCGCAGCACCTCCAGTCCGACAGCGGCGGACACCGGATTTCCGCCAAAAGTGTTGAAGTACTCCATTCCGTTGGCGAACGCGTCGGCTATTTCCCTGGTGGTTGCCACCACCCCCAGCGGGTGTCCGTTGCCGATGGGCTTACCGATAGTCACGATATCAGGAACGACCCCGTGCTCTTCAAAGGCCCAGAAGTATTCTCCGTGCCTGCCACAGCCGGTTTGCACCTCGTCGGAAACAAGTAATCCCCCGCATGCGCGCACGGCAGCCGCTGCGGCGGTCAGGTACCCCGGAGGCAGCGGCACCTGACCGCCGCAGCTGATGACCGACTCACAGATAAATGCAGCCGGGCCGCGACCGGCAGCTACCAGTCCTTCCGCGATATCCTGAATATGTCGGGCGTACTGCAGTCCGATTTCGGGTGAATCTCCCCGATAAATACCTCGAAAGGCATCAGGCAGTGGTGCTACGTGCGTATGTGCGGGCGCGCCCGAGCCACCCGGACCGTCGAACTTGTAGGAGCTGATATCCACACAAGCCTGCGTATTCCCGTGATATCCCACCTCTACGGCAATCATGTCGCGCTGTCCCGTGCGGGCACGTGCGAGGCGCATGGCCAGTTCGTTGGCCTCGCTACCACTGTTCACCAGAAAAATAACCTCCAGTTGCGGTGGAAGCGTTTTCAAAATTTCCTCTGTGAACTCCAGAATACGGTCGTGGAGATAGCGAGTATTGGTATTAAGCACCGCCATCTGTCGCTGTCCGGCTGCCACCACATCAGGGTGTTCGTGCCCCACATGTGCTACATTATTCACTGTATCGAGGTAGCGTCTGCCATTGATGTCGAACAGATACTGCTTCCATCCACGTACAATATGCAGCGGTTCGCGGTACGACAGACTCAGGTTTTTACCCAGATGCATGCGGCGAAAGTCAATCATTCCGGCCTCGCTGCGGCCTTCAGGCCTTTCTGAAGGCTGTCCGGTGAGCAGCAACCACGGATCGGGGCAAAGGCTCGTCCAGATATGCCGTTTTTCGGGAAAAGCCACGCCCGGAAAGTCGCCTTCCATACCCAGCATGTCGAGTATCACCTGAAAGTGCAGGTGAGGCGACCAGTTGCCGTTTTCGGGCATCGGACCGATTGCGCAGAACACCTCGCCTGCGCGCACGGGAGCGCCCGCGCGAAGGCCATCCAGCGAGGCACGGGTTAGATGTCCGTAAAGCGTGTAGAGTACGCCTGTTTCAGGCGTTTCATGCTGTAAAATGATGGTGGGACCGTAATCGCGCTCTTGATTGTTATCGCGGAAGCTGTGAATGACCCCGTCGAGCGGCGCTGATACCGGTGTGCCCGGCTCCATGAATATGTCGAGTCCGATATGTACCGTACGCCATTCAGGTCCGTTATTTCCTGTTACCTCGTACGCATCGGCGGTGTAGAATGGACGAGCCTCATTGTAGCGACCCATAGCCAGTGGAGCAGGATCGTCGCAATCGGCCCATTGCCGGTGAATGGCGCGGTGCAGCTTTTTTGCGTCTGAAATATCAGACCAGGAACCCAGCGCCGGGCTGCCCACACTCAGATCGAGCCAGACCGCGTCGTTCAGACTGGCAGGAACGATACTGGCACACCCTTTCCATGATTTTGCCCAGGCAGCGAACCCCGATGCAGCCGGGAAAGGCTCAAGGCCGCAGGCGCCCCTGACTGTTGCGGTGAACAGGGCGGGTGGTATATTTCGCAATTGGCGCATCAGATTCCAGGCGGGAGCGTCGCTGATTTGCAGGTATTCATTTTCTGGGTGATCCACCCTGTTCAGGGCAGAACAGGTCACACTGATGAGGAGGCGGGCCCCGGTGAGCGGAAGGAAGGCTTCCATATCATCCTCTGTGAGCGGGAATTCGCTGTGAAAGCCTTTCACCAGCGATTCGAGCGCTCCGAGCGGATCGGGCTTGTCCATCAGTACATAAGCAGCGGCAATGGCCAGTTCGTTCACCTTGTGCGTGTAAACAGCATCGCCGAAATCAATTACTCCGGGTACAATGTAATCATCTCCGTCACCGGCAACGAGAATATTGTAATCATTGGCGTCGTTATAGTTTATCCCTTTTCTGAGCACAGGCAGCAGGGGAACCGCCTTTTGTTCGAACAACCCGAGGAAATAACTGGCCAGCGCATATTCCTCATCCCGGAAAAGTCCTGTAAACTCTTTCGTCCAGTGTGCCTGAGAGGGATCCCACTTGATAAACCGATGGGCGGCCGGGTGATCGAACCCGTCAAAAGCGCGACACAGTTTCCCGCAAAGCGCCCCTACCCTTTCCATCAGAATAGCCGAGTGCGGTTTGACATCGCCGAGGCATTGTCCGTGTATCCAGCGGAGCAGTCGCACAAAGCGAAAGGATCCGTCGGGCAGTGTTATACCGGAAATCAGCCTGCCCGACAGGTCAGGTATTACTTCCGGCGACAGCAGACCGGTGCCCGAAACGGACAGTCGTTCAATCAGACTATTTTGCAGATCGAGGTGCTCCTCTTTCTCCCCCTCGTGCGCTATTTTCAGCGTAAAGATCTGGCCGTCTTCCGTTTCCACCCTGAAATTCAGGTCAATCTCTCCGGGCAGTGGAGAAACACTTACGTCCAGTCCGTACAAACCGGAGGCAACGGAGCGGATAAAAGTCGTGTCGGGGCGGAAAAAAGTGTTCATAAGCGTGATAATACGGGTGAATACCCACCAAAAGTACGAGATTTGCGATTACAGACAAAACAAGTCAGTCATGACACAAAGAAAGACCTACAAAGATCGGTTGCGCGCGCGAATTCTGGAAAATACAGGTTTCAGCACCAATACTGCTGCCGAGGCCAGCCGCCTCTCCAACCGCGACGGATCATACAACGTACGCAAAACCGGTATGCCACTGTGGGAACGCTACTCGGCCATGCACACGCTGTTGCGCATGAAGACGCGTCATTTCATCATGCTGGCATTCGGGTATTACTTTCTTCTGAACACCATCTTCGCGTGGCTGTACTACCTCACCGGCGTGGATGAACTGAGTGGAATAGACCATCAGAGCGGAGAGATGAGCGATTTTATGCAGGCCTTCTTTTTCAGCGCACAGACACTCACCACTGTGGGCTACGGACACGTACATCCGTCAGGACTGATGGCCAACATACTTGCCGCTGTAGAGTCGCTGACAGGCATACTCACCTTTGCCGTATTTACCGGACTTATCTATGCGCGTTTCTCTCAGCCGAGAGCGCATCTTGTATTCAGCGACAACGCCATCATTGCCCCGCACAAGGGCGGGAGGGCATTGATGTTCAGGCTTGCCTCGGCGAGAAACAATAACCTGACAGATGTCACCATACAGGCCGTAGTGGCCATACATGCGGACGAAGGAAGCGGCGCAGCCACCCGGTTTTACAACTTGCCGACAGAAATATCGAGAATAAATACCCTGATTACCAGCTGGACAGTTGTTCATGTCATTGATGACAACAGTCCGCTATACGGGTTGCAGGCGAAAGATCTGGCTGAAATCAGAGCAGAGATACTTATACAGATCAATGGGCTGGACGACCAGCTGTTTGTAACCGTGCAGCAGAAGACATCCTATATAGCATCTGAAATAGTTTGTGATGCACGCTTTTTACCCATGATTTCCCGGAGCCGTGATGGCAAGAAAACGATAGTTGATCTGGGCAAACTGAGCAGCTACCAGCTTTCAAGTGAAACATGAGGCGTATTTGGATAAATGATGCCGCCATGCTATCTTTGCAAAATCAACCGGCAAGGAGGGATGGCAGAGTGGTTGAATGCACCTGATTCGAAATCAGGCGTACCGTAACAGGTATCGGGGGTTCGAATCCCTCTC
>CAIYFY010000297.1 GCA_903925535.1 uncultured Bacteroidota bacterium
CATCTGATGAGTAATATTGTTGCAATCATAGGCCGGCCCAATGTCGGCAAATCAACCCTTTACAACCGACTCGTCGGACGCCGCGATGCCATCACCGATGATTTCTCGGGCGTAACCCGCGACCGGAAATACGGTTTCTGCGAGTGGAACGGCAAACGCTTCGGTGTGGTGGACACCGGCGGTTTCGTTCACGCCTCCGACGATGTGTTCGAAGCGGCTATCAGAAATCAGGTGAAAGCCGCCGCAGAGGAGGCCGCCGTTCTGATATTCATGGTGGACGCCCAGACTGGAATTACCGACCTCGACGATAATATAGCCCGATGGCTCCGCCGCGTGGACAAACCTGTTTATCTGGTTGTCAACAAGGTGGATAATCATAATTCCATGATGGATGCCAACGAATTCTGGTCTCTGGGATTCGAAAATACTTATTTCGTAGCGTCCATTAGCGGCAGCGGCACCGGCGAACTCCTTGATGCCGTCACCGAGCACATTGAAAATGAGCCGGAACTTGAAACGGAGCTGCCCAAATTTGCCATCGTCGGCCGTCCGAATGTGGGCAAATCATCGCTGACCAATGCGCTGCTTGGTACCGAGCGAAACATCGTGACGCCTATCGCCGGAACCACACGCGACCCCATTCACAGCTACTACAACAAGTTCGGAAAGGAATTCATTCTGATAGATACCGCCGGTATTCGCAAGAAAACCAAGGTGGAGGAAGATCTTGAGTTCTATTCCGTCATGCGCGCCATACGCGCGCTCGAGGAAGCCGATGTATGTATGCTGGTGCTGGATGCAACACAGGGAATTGAAAGTCAGGACCTCACCATCCTTTCGCTGGCTCAGAAACGACACAAGGGCATCGTGGTTCTGGTGAACAAATGGGATCTCGTGGAAAACAAACAGGCCAACTCTGTGCGCGACTATGAGGCTGTCATTAAAAGTCGTCTGGCGCCATTCAACGATGTGCCCATTATTTTCATATCGGCACTCGAAAAGCAGCGCATTTTCCAGGCTGTTGAAGCAGCCATGGAGGTGGTGGAAAACCGAAAAAGACGCATCAAAACCTCTGTGCTCAACGAAGTGCTGCTCGATGTCATTGAACGTACTCCCCCACCCTCTGTTCACGGCCGTTACCCGAAGTTCAAGTATATTACCCAGCTGCCCACCGACTTCCCGGCTTTTGCCTTTTTCGTCAATAACCCGAACTATGTACGTGACTCGTACAAACAGTTCCTCGAAAACCAGATCAGAAAGCTCTTTAATTTCAAGGGCGCTCCTATTGAAATTTTCATTCGTTCCAAGGACTGATCAACGCTGAATTCTAACTATGCTCCGCTTTCCAACGCTCGTCCTCTTTCTGACAGTTGTCCTGTCGTCGTGCAAGGACACCCCGGAACAGATTCCATCCTACATCAGGATCGAACCTTTTGTGGTCAATGCTCAGGGAAATGCTTCCTGGCACAAGATTACCGACGGATGGCTCTATGTCAACGGTGAATACCTGGGCGCCTACACGCTCCCGGCAGAAGTACCCGTGCTCGCAGAAGGCCCCTCTGATATCATCGTGTTTCCGGGTGTCAAGGAAAACGGGATTGCTACATCCCCCAATATTTATCCCAATCTGACCCGGTGGGATGGCAATGATGTAGTGCTTGCTCCCGGACAAACCACCGTTATCCAGCCGTCCACCATATACGACCAGCGCACAATTTTCCCGTTCGGCGCCGGCAGGGGTGACTTCGACGGCGGATCCAATATTGTGATTGAAAACCGGGATGCCGATCCTGACAACGGTTTTTCCATCACCACCGACAGTGCCTTTTTTGGAAAGTGTATTCTGATGCAGGTAGATACCGCCAGTCCACTGATGGATATTTCCACCGAAAAGATCATCAACATCCCGTTTTCAGGATCCCCGGAAGTCTGGGTGGAAATGCATTACAAATGTGATATCCCCTACTTCCTGTATATAGCATATCCCAATGGCGGCAGCGAATCCATTCGGGCTGTTTATCAGTTCAACACCTCTGCCAACTGGAATAAAATCTACATCAACCTGACTGAAACACTCACGGATGTTCAGACGCCGCAGTTCAGACTGTACTTCCGGGCAAGTCTGAATAAAGACGGTTCCGGCAAGTACCCGCAACTCAGGGGATCTGTCAGAATTGACAACATCAGAATCGCACACCTCTGAAGCAGGACTGGTACCTATGCTGAAGTTAACAAGAAAACGCCACACCCTCTATTACGGTATTGCCGATTTCATCATGGCAATGATCGCATGGGCGCTGTTTTTCATGTACAGAAAACAACTCGAGGGCAGCCCGATTGATCTGTCTGTCCTGAATGACACCAACTTCAGCCTGGGTATTCTTATCATTCCCACAGGATGGGTTCTCCTGTACAGTATCTTCGACCAGTACACCGATATTTACAGAATATCCAGGCTCAATACACTCGCCAGCACGTTCTTTCTGTCGCTTATTGGTGTCACTTTCCTGTTCTTCAGCCTGATTCTCGACGATGTCGTCACAGATTATCGCACTTATTACAGGTCTTTCTTCGCCCTTTTCCTGATTCACTTCGGTCTGACTGCCATTTCCAGAATGATTTTGCTCACCCGGGCAAGCAGAAGACTCAAGGCGGGAAAGGTGACCTTTAATACCCTGCTGGTGGGCGGCAACCAGAACGCGCTGGATTTGTTCCTTGATGTTACCAGCATGAAAAAGGGGCTCGGAAACAAGTTTCTGGGATTTGTGGATACCAACAGCCGGACTCAGGCGCTGAAGGATCATCTCCCCCGACTCGGCAAACTGGAAGACCTCGGCAGAATTATTGAGGAGCAGGATGTGGAAGAAGTCATTATCGCCATCGAAACGTCTGACCATAACAGGCTCCGCGAAATTCTCAATATACTCTTCGATTACAACGACCGGGTACTGGTTAAAATTATACCGGATATGTACGATATACTTCTTGGCTCCGTCAAGATGAATCATGTATATGGCGCGGTGCTCATCGAAATCAAACAGGAACTCATGCCTCGCTGGCAAAGGACCATCAAGCGCATGCTCGATGTCCTGGCCAGTGCAATGGCACTCCTCCTTCTTTCGCCTTTGCTGCTGTATGTAGCAATCCGGGTCAGATTGTCATCCCCGGGTCCGGTGTTCTTCCGGCAGGAACGAATTGGCCAGAATGGAAAACCATTCGTCATTTTCAAGTTCAGATCCATGTATGTGAACGCCGAAAAAGACGGACCCCAGCTCTCGAAGGAAGGCGACCCGAGATGTACCCCGTGGGGGGCTATTATGCGCAAATGGAGGCTCGACGAAATCCCCAACTTCTGGAATGTACTGCGCGGGGATATGTCGCTGGTGGGTCCTCGCCCCGAACGGGAACATTTTATTGAACAGATCTCCGTACACAATCCGCATTACAAACAGCTGCTCAAGGTAAGACCCGGCATCACCTCCTGGGGACAGGTGAAATACGGCTATGCCTCCAATGTGGAAGAAATGCTGCAGCGATTGCGTTTTGATCTGCTTTATATCGAAAATATGTCGCTGGCTCTCGACTTCAAGATCATGTTCTACACCGTTCTTGTGCTGGCTCAGGGCAGAGGAAAATAATGTACCCTACAAGTTCGACACGTTTTAACCTGAACGGGGTGCCACACGACACCCTGCCGGAAGCGCTCGCGCACTGCGCACGCGCATACATGTACGGAGATGGTGTTTTTGAGTCAATCCGCATGTTCAACAGTACCATCCCTCTCTGGAAATATCATTATGAAAGACTGCTTGACGGACTGGACAGACTGTCAATCACCCTCCCCGGCGACAGCGGGGCAGACAGGCTCCTGAACGAAATACACAAGATAGCCAGCGGGAATGCCCGGATCAGACTCATGGTATGGCGAAAATCAGGCGGGCTCTATTTGCCCGAACACCAGGATGGCCTCTTCCTGATTTCGGCAGATCCTGCTGCCAATTCCGCATTTCCGGTTGATGAAGCGGGACTGCATGTCGGACTGAGCTCAAAAATTCAGGTGCCTGTTGATTACTACTCCGGCATCAAGTCGCTCAGCGCCGTGCGATACGTCAATGCCGCCATGGAAGCCAGAGCGCGCAAACTGGATGATGTACTGCTGCTGAATTCACGGGGCAATATATGCGAAAGCAGCAATTCAGGGATCCTTTGGGTATCAGGCAACCAGTATTTTACCCCCCCGGAAGGCGAAGGACAGGTTCACGGAGTTTTTCTGAGATTTCTCAAAGAAACCTTGCACCAATCCGGTATTTCAGTCACAGAAAAACCATGTACCTTTGCTGCCCTGTTACAGGCAGACGAGGTACTGCTGACAAACGCTGTAACCGGTATCAGGTGGGTACGACAATTGGACGGCACTACCAAAACTGGTCTGAAAGCCGGATTGCTGACCGGCATAGTCAACAGTCAACTGTCGCTCTGACACTTTAATACTCACTCCCCGGATCAAAAATAATGTTCAATAAACGCAACGCTGCTATCGGTTTCATATTCGTCACGCTGCTCATAGACGTGACGGGGTTCGGGATTATCATTCCGGTTGTACCCCGACTGATTATGGACCTGTCGGGCAAAGACATGAGCCATGCTGCCCAGATCGGAGGACTGCTCATGTTTGCCTATGCGCTCATGCAGTTCCTTTTCGCGCCCGTGCTTGGCGGACTCAGCGATCACTACGGCCGAAGACCAATCCTCCTTCTGTCTCTTTTCGGATTCGGACTTGACTACCTGCTTACTGCCTTTGCACCATCTATCGGATGGCTCTTTCTCGGACGCGCACTGGCAGGAATCATGGGCAGCAGCTTCACAACAGCTTCAGCCTACATTGCCGATATAAGTACGCCCGAGAAAAGAGCGCAAAATTTCGGCATGATCGGCGCTGCCTTTGGTATAGGTTTCATCGTCGGCCCTGCCATCGGAGGTTTTTTGGGTTCATTTGGCCCCAAGGCCCCCTTTATTGCTGCTGCTACCCTCGCCCTGCTGAACTGGCTTTACGGCCTCTTCATTCTGCCTGAATCTCTAAGCCCGGAAAACCGGAGAGATTTCGACTGGAAGCGTGCAAATCCGGTAGGGACACTCCTGCAACTGCGAAAATATCCGGTTATCAGCAGTCTGCTGGTTTCCATGATTCTGCTCAATATTGCAGCCTGGGCCGTACAGGGGGGCTGGTCGTATTATACCATGCTACAATTCAAATGGGACGAAAAAATGGTGGGAATCTCCCTGAGTGTGGTTGGTGTCATGGCGGCGATTGTATCAGGCGGTCTCATCAGGGTGATTGTCCCGAAACTCGGTCAGGTTCGCGGAGTTTATGTCGGCCTCGCTCTTTACTGTCTGGGATTCCTTCTTTTCGCATTTGCCGGCAGCGCCTGGATGCTGTACGTCGCCATGGTCCCGTATGCACTGGGAGCCATAGCAGGCCCGTCGCTCCAGGGGTTGATTTCAACACAGGTGCCGCCCAATGTGCAGGGAGAACTCCAGGGCGGGCTGTCGAGTCTGCAGAGTGCTGTTGCCATTGTGGCTCCGCCGTTGATGACCAGCATCTTTTCATATTTCACCTCCGGCAATGCACCTGTTTATTTCCCCGGAGCAGCCATGTTGACAGGAGCAGTACTGGCATTCGCCAGTGCTCTCTGGGCTTATATTGTTTTGAGAAAAACACACTGAAATTAATATGAAAGTTTTCAAATTCGGAGGCGCCAGTCTCAGGGACGCTGAAAATATCAGAAATGTAGCCGGAATCCTGCAAAATTACCGGCATGAATCGCTCGTAGTGGTGGTATCTGCCATGGGTAAAACGACCAATGCACTGGAAGAGGTGGTGGCTGCGCATGCCCGGCAGAATGGCAAGGCTGCGGACCTGTACCGTGAGGTAAAGGAAAGGCACTACGACATCATGCGCGAACTCTTCGACGAAAACGATGAGGTCTTCACCGCCGTGAACGACACTTTCGTGGAGGGCGAATGGGTGCTCGACGAAAAGCCCTCCGAAAACTACGATTACATGTACGATCAGATTGTATGTATGGGAGAACTGGTATCATCCCGCATCGTGGCTGCCTTTCTGAACAAGTCGGGCCTGACAACAACCTGGCTCGATGCGCGCGATGTGGTGTCAACCGATAATACCTACCGGGAAGGCTGGGTTGTATGGGACAAAACCAGGGCTAACGCAGCCAGAATCGTGCCGCCCATGCTCGGCAAAGCGGGCTTTGTTCTCACACAGGGCTTCATCGGCAGCACCTCGGAAAACTTCACCACCACCCTCGGCCGTGAGGGATCCGACTACTCGGCAGCTATTTTTTCCCACTGTCTCGATGCAGACAGCATGACGATATGGAAAGACGTGCCGGGCGTACTGAATGCCGATCCGCGTATCTTCAACAATACCATCAAACTCGACCGCCTGTCATACCGGGAAGCCATTGAAATGACTTACTACGGTGCTCAGGTCATACACCCCAAAACCATAAAACCACTTCAAAACAAGAATATTCCGCTTTTTGTAAAATCGTTTATTGATCCTGAAGCGAGCGGAACAGAAATAAGCAGCGATACGGACGATTTGTATCCGCCAATTGTGGTGGTGGAGAAAAATCAGGCGCTCATGCACATCAGTACGCTCGATTATTCCTTCGTGGCGGAACAGCATATTGCCCGATTATTCAAAATTGCCTCCGATTTGAGAATTTTTGTGAACATGATGCAGAACACTGCGGTTAGTTTTACTGTTTGTGTTCCAGATGTGACTGACCGGATAGAAAAATTCGTGCAGATCGTGTCCGATGAATTCAAGGTCAAAACTGAAAAAGGACTGGAACTCATTACCATACGCCACTTTATGCCCGAAACTGTTGAAAATCTGAAGAAAGGCAAAATTGTATTGCTCGAACAAAGCATTCAGAATACCATGCACATGGTAGTAAAGAATGTGCCTCCAATCGAGCGCAAGTCGGTCGAAATTGCAGGTTCCAAAGCTTGATA
>CAIYFY010000298.1 GCA_903925535.1 uncultured Bacteroidota bacterium
ACCAAACCTAAATGATCCAGCGTTTTACTCGTGTATTCCTGTATTTCCATCCCACAAGAATACACATATCTGCGGAATTATCCGTTTTTTGATAGTGGGGTGCGGAAGATGCGCTATAAAGGTAAATAATTGTATTAAAGTTTTTTGTCGGCATATATCCGGACATCCGGAGCGCGGCAGTCATATTGGCAGCGTAATTACGCCGCAGGCTACGCCGTCTCACACCCGGGATGTCCGGGAGCTGTATTCCACAGAGTTTTCAGGCAATAAATCCGGTTATCAATACCCCGGATTCTGCGTCAGCTTTGAATTCTTGTCCAGCTCTGCCTGCGGAATGGGCCAGAGCAGTCTTTGCTCATTCAGGTCGTACCCCAGACTTTCGTTGTTGGCGCCGGTCGCGGCATTCATCACGGCGATGGCACGGCCGGTGCGCTTCAGGTCGTACCAGCGGTGACCTTCGAAGGCGAGCTCCAGGCGGCGCTCTTTTTCGATGGCCAGGCGCATATCGGCCTGCGTGGCAGCCGTGGTATTCGGCAGGCTCACCCTCGTCCGGATTTGATTAACCAGCGCAGCAGCGCCGGCCAGATCGCCCAGTTCGTTCAGTGCCTCCGCCTTGAGCAGGAGCACATCGGCCAGGCGATAGAAAATATAGTTCTGGTTGCTGCCCTCCGTGAAGGTCCGGTATTTGTTGATGAACGGATACTTCGTCTGCGGCCAGTGCGGATCCGACCACTTGCCAGTCACGTCGAGAAAAATAATCGAGGAGTTTTTGCGCTTTGTGTCGCCTTCTGCGTCAAAAGCACGCGCCAGATCGTTTGAGGGCAGGTTGAATTTCTTCCAGTCAAGTCCGCGGAAGATTTTGGTCCCCCAGTTGCCATCGGTGATACCTCCGTTGTAGTTGATTTCAAAAATGGCCTCCGGCGAGTTTTCCTGCGAGTTGTTCCAGAGTTTGTCGTAATCGGACAGCAGCGTATATCCTCCGGCGATAACGGCATCGCAGTACTGATTCACCTTGTTCCAGTCGTGCGGCTCCTGTGTGGCATACACCTTGGCAAGCATGGTGTTCACAGCGCCTTTGGTGATGAAACCCTTGTGCGGAGCCGTTACGCGCACGCCTGCGAGCGCGACTTCCAGATCCGCGATAATTTGCCGGTAAATTTCTTCTTTGGGCGCGCGGGCCGGGAAGATGATCGGATAAATGGCGTCCAGCTGGTCAGCACTGATTGTTTTCACCTCTTTGAGCTGAAGCGGCACGTCACCCCACAACTGAACCAGCTGGAAGTACATAAAAGCGCGGATAAAACTGGCTTCTCCGATAATCTCGGCTTTTCGCTGGGCACTGAGAGCCGGGTCGTTCACCGCCTGTGTATTATTGATTACTGCGTTGGCCTTGCCCACCGTAGAGTAGAGGTATGCCCAGTCGCGGCTCACATTCAGGTTGATAGCATCAATCCGGTAGTCATCAATCTGGAAGTTGGCGGGATTGTCTCCGCCTGCATAGGCATCGTCCGACTGAGCATCTCCGTTCACGAAGTAGTCGAGCTGATAATATTCATTTTTGAAATCGGCGTAAACGCCCGCCAGAGCGGCTTCCACCTCGGAGGCCGATTTATAGAATACCGAATCAGCGGAAGTATTCGACACGGAAATACTTTCAGAAATCGGTTCCAGTTCGAGAAATTTCTCACAGGAATTGAGCGAGATCAGCGCGGCGGCAGCTGTAAAAAACAGAATTTTTCTCATTTCAGGGAAGTGTTTCAGTGTTAAAAGGTGACGTTCACGCCTGCCGTGACAGTACGCGCCTGCGGGTATGTGCCATAGTCAATACCGAGTTCGGTGGCGCTGAGACCGAAGGCATTTACCTCAGGGTCGAAGCCGCTGTATTTCGTAAAGGTAAGGATATTCTGCCCGGTACAGTAAACGGTCATTTTCTCCACTCCGGCCTTTTTCAGCGATTCGGATTTGAAGTTGTAGCTCAATGTCACCGATTTCAGGCGCAGGTACGAGCCATCCTCCACAAAACGGGTGGAATTCCGCACATTATCCACATTGCCCTTTCCCACAGCCTTTGGTATATCGGTGTAGCGATTGTCGGGCGTCCAGCGGCGGAGCACTGCCACCGACTGGTTTTTACTGTCGAACATGCCCTCGAGGTCAATACGGGTGGCATTGTACACATCATTTCCGTAACTGCCCTGCAGGAAGAGCACCAGATCAAACCCTTTCCAGGAGAAAGAGTTGGTGAGACCCGCTACAAATACCGGTTGCGCATTGCCAATGACCGTGCGGTCGCCGGTATCAAAGATGCCATTTTCATTGACATCCTTGTACTTCAGGTTGCCGGTTTCCGGATC
>CAIYFY010000299.1 GCA_903925535.1 uncultured Bacteroidota bacterium
AGCAGCCTGAGAGAAACCATCGAAAAATTCAAGTCCATTCTTCCCCAGTATAAAGACCAGATCAACGCTTTTTAGCGTTAACAACTCCCGGCAGAAGAATATCCTGAAACAATCATGCAGTTATCATCCAACAGTCAAGTAACTTTCAACTTTCATTATCAAAAAGAGATGCGCAATCTGTTTGTAATGGCCATCATGGCCTTCTCGCTGAGTTACACCGCATGCCAGAACGGCGGAGAATTCAAAACCGCCAACGGCAACACGGTTATCAACCACACCAAAAAACAGGGACCCAAAATTACTTATGGTGAAACAGTCCTGATCAATGTAAACACCTGGCTGAATGACTCGCTTGTACAGTCAACTGTACGCGACAACGGAGGCCCGCGTGAATTCACCATGCCCGATTCCAGCATGATGAAAAACCGCGTTCCGGCTGTTTTTGATGCACTGCTCTATCTGGCCAATGGCGACAGTGCTACTGTCCTGCAGCCTGTTGACAGTATTATGGCGCGCAGCATTAAAAATGATTTCGGCGACGTGAAGAATGTTCGCTTTGAGGTAAAGGTGGTTGACGTACTCACCGCCGAGAAAATCGCCGCACGCCAGGCTGAACAACAGCAAAAAATCGAGGCTCAAAAAGCCAAGGGTGTTGAGGTGGCCGAGCTGGTTAAAACAACGCTCGCCGACTACAAATCCAAAAAACTGGGTGCAAAACTTGAAAAAACTGCTTCTGGTCTGGAGTATGTAATTATCGAGAAAGGTGCCGGCGCTCCGATCAAGGACGGCGACAAGGTTCCCACGCACTACTTCGGTGTGCTCAAAACAACCGGCGATATGTTCGACAACTCCTATGACCGCGGAAATCCCATTCCGTTCACAGTAGGTTCGCTCGTGGAAGGCTTCAACGAAGGCATGAAACTCCTCAACCGCGGAGGCAAGGCTGTTCTGTTCATCCCGTACCAGCTCGGTTATGGCGAACAGGGTGCCGGCCCGATTCCCGCCAAGACGGATCTGGTGTTCTACCTGAGCATGGAAGAGTAATCCTCAGACTGTTTATTTCAGAAACGCGGGGATACTCACGGGTGTCTCCGCGTTTCTGTCCAACAAGTATTTATATCATGAAATTCATCCACCTGTTTTTGATTTCCTGCTGCTGTACGGTTGCAAGCGCTCAAACCTCCGGTATCACAACGGAGCATGGCTACCGCTTCTTTCACCACATCAATACCGGCGGTCCAAAAGCTCAAAGAGGTGAAACTATCAAGGCTTATGTGAATATTTACGCCGGTGATTCATTGCTGAGCAGCTCCAGAAAAAATCTCGGAGGTACCTATAAATATGATATTCCCGCCCCTGATGTGGACATACAGCACTTCCCTCCAATTATGGATGCCTCGCTGCTGATGGCTGCAGGGGATAGTGCCACTATCTGGCAGCCTGTTGACGACAATATGCGAGGCTATCTTCCCAAAGGAGCAGAAAATGTAAAAGAGCTTCGCTTCGAAATCGCCATGGCTCAAATTATTACTGCTGCCGACAAGGCCAAAGCTGATCAGGCGTTCGCCCAGCGCGCAGCGCGCCTGAAAACAGATGTGGAAAACAAGATCCGTGAATACAATTCAGGGGTGCTCAACGATAAAATCCGGACACTTCCTTCCGGCCTGAAAATACTCGTTCAGGAAAAAGGAAACGGTCCACTGGTAGTAAAAGGTCGCCCCGTTCAATTGCACTACTACGGCTATCTGCCGAATGGTACCATGTTCGACAACTCTTTTGAAAAAAGACACCCGCTGGCATTCCCCGCAGGTGTCGGACAGGTCAACGCCGGTCTCGACGAGGGCGTTCTGCAACTTAACCGGGGGGCAAGGGCTTACCTGTTCATACCCAATAAACTGGCTTATGGAAATGAGGAAGCTGCCGGGGGCAAAATTCCGGCTGGCTCCGATCTTGTTTTTTACGTGGAAATTCTCTAATTTTCTCACTTTTTTTTTAAAATCTTTAAAGCATGACAATCGAACAACTCAAGGAGTTGAAAGACCGTCTCGCCGTCTTAAGGAGGTATCCTTGACGTCGATAACCGGACAAGAGAGGTAGAAGACCTCACCAGCCAGACATTCGATCCGAATTTCTGGAGCGACCCCAAACGCGCTGAATCTATTCAGCGCAAAATCGGCCTCAACAAGCGCTGGCTCGACGACTACGCAGCACTCGCCAGAGAGGTGGATGATACTGAAGGCATCTTTGAATTCCAGAAGGAGGGTATGGCCTCTGAGGAAGAAGTAGATGTACAGTTCAACAAAACCGCTACCCTGCTCGAAGACGCCGAGTTCAGGAGTACCATGAA
>CAIYFY010000300.1 GCA_903925535.1 uncultured Bacteroidota bacterium
CATGGTGTCAGTTTAGTTGACTGGTTAACGACCTGTTAAAAAGCGGTGCAAATTTACATCTGTTTTTTGGAACTGAAAAAAATTTTATTTCAGATAAGCGGGAGCATTTTCAGCGATTTCAAAACAATCGTGTTTTTGATTGTAAAAATGATTAAAAATATTTGGCTTTGTCGGTTTTTTGATGCCTCTTGTTCAATATCTTTGCCAATCCGGGTATTCACCGGAAGTCTGAAAACTGCATTTTGCCATGTTTCCTGATAACACACCAGTATTTCTTGCTGCCGAAAAAAGTGTAACCGAACTGGGTTCGGGTGGTTACAAAAAGCAAATTCTCGTACTTGTTTCCAGGGGATCGGAAGCAGACAAGGTGTTTGTCAGTCGTGTACTGGCTGCTGCAGAGCTCGACACCGGAGAGGATACACTATATGTTGAGGTGCCCGGGGATATGCCGGTGAACTGTTTTTCCGGATTGGCGGTGCCTCCCCGGTTCATACTCTCATTCGGGGTGGCTCCTGCACAGGCTGGCTGCAATGCCCGCGCGGGGCTTTACACCCCGGTACAATTTAACCGGGCGACGTGGCTTTTTTCGGATTCGCCGTCGGTTCTGGAGCCTAACCGCGATAAAAAAAGCCAGCTTTGGTCGGCGTTGAAAGAAATATTCCCCAAACCCTGACTGTTGCATGGTGTTATGCCCCTACTTTTGCCCCGGTTATTAACAATCACGCAATATGAAAGCTTACGTTTTTCCCGGACAGGGATCCCAGACAGAGGGAATGGGCAAAGAGTTGTATGAGTCTTCCGAACAGGCCAGAAACCTGTTTGAGCAAGCCAACGATATCCTCGGCTGGCGCATCACAGATGTCATGTTCAACGGAACCAAAGAGGATCTGACGCAAACCAAAGTGACCCAACCGGCAGTTTTTCTGGAAAGTTATGTTCGTGCAGCCATTGCTGGCGACGACTTCCGGCCCGACGCCACAGCCGGCCACTCGCTGGGCGAGTTCACAGCCCTCGCTGCTGCGGGCGCTCTCTCGTTTGAGGATGCACTTCAGCTCGTGAGCAAGCGCGCTTTTGCCATGCAGAAAGCTTGTGAACTGGTTGACAGCACCATGGCGGCCGTGCTGGGCATGGACGATGCACAGGTAGAAGAAATATGCGCCGGCATTACTGGTGAAGTGGTGGTGGCAGCCAACTATAATTCTCCCGGCCAACTGGTCATATCCGGCTCCCGCAAGGGTATCGAACTGGCAACAGAGAAACTGAGTGCTGCCGGCGCCAAACGCGTGGTAGTCCTCGCTGTAGGTGGTGCTTTCCACTCTCCGCTGATGCAGCCTGCGCAGGATGAACTGGCCACGGCCATTAATGCCGCCGGATTCAGGCAGCCCGTTTGCCCGGTTTACCAGAACGTACACGCCATGCCGGTAACAGATCCTGAGGAAATCCGGAAAAACCTGATCGCACAACTGACCGCCCCCGTTCGCTGGACACAGACGGTGGAAAACATGGTGTCAAACGGTATAACAGAGTTTGTGGAAGTGGGCGCCAGCGCCGTGCTGCGCGGACTCATCCGCAAAATCAACAAGGACGTGGCAACCGGAGCCCTCTGAGCACCCGTCTGATAATCTTTCTCATCATGGCATCCAGATCTGCACTTGAGAGCGGGCAACTGCTGCTCGCGGAACCCTTTATGATAGACCCTAACTTCAGGCGAACGGCCGTGCTGCTTTGTGAACATGACAAAGAGGGGAGTCTGGGCCTTATCCTGAACCGGCCCGTCGGAATTAAAATTACTGATGTGGTGGCTGAATTCCCCTATTTTAATGCTGAAGTGTTTTACGGAGGGCCTGTACACGGAGATTCCCTTCATTTCATTCACAATCTCGGAGATTTGCTGGAGGAGAGTCTGAAAGTGGCTGACGGTGTATGGTGGGGAGGAGACTTCGACAGTCTGAAGTTTCTGATCAGCAACGAACTCATCACGCCCGACAGGATCCGCTTTTTTATCGGCTGTGCCGGCTGGTCGGGCGGACAGCTCGATGAGGAACTGGAAGGGAATTCCTGGATAAACGTACCTATGCACGCCAATTACGCCTTCCGTACCGATCCCGCAGAAGTGTGGAGTATGGCTATGTACAATCAGGGGAACCAGTTCGAGATTATAGCAGAGATACCCGAATATTCTGCCTGGAACTGACGGGCAAAAAAAAACGCGGCGCACTTTTGCGCCGCGTCAGATTTCCCGTATAAAATCTCATGAAAAGTTTCGAATCAAGGTGTCAATAATCACCGCTTTCTCGCTGAACACCGCCGTTATCTCTTATTGACAGTACAAAAGTGCGGCGACTTCCGCCGGTGGACAAGGACAAAAAAACCGATTTGTTGAAAAGTTTTTCTTAAAAAAAGAGGCTCATAACAACAAAAAACCACCTTTATAACCTTTTTTTATCGTTATTTATGTTACATCTCGTGTGTTTTGTTGAAAAAAACGTAAAAATCTTTTAAAAAAAATTTGTAACAGAATGATTTGATGAAATACTTTGCCGGATACACCCGGTCAAAAACTCAAATACAGAGATATTACTGTCATATTTTTTGTTCCGACTCGTTTCGCTCAATCGCCCCATCCCGGCTCGTCATCTTCCTGTTTGGGTTGTTTCCGGATGATGCCAAATTCCATTTCTTTCTGGCAGGAGCCGCAGATGCCGTACAGGTTCAGTGAGTGATGGGTAATCCGGAAATTGAGCATTTCTCCCACCATATTTTTGATTTGCTGAATACGCGGATCGCAAAACTCGACCACCTTGCCGCAGTTGGCACAGATGATATGGTCGTGTTGCTTGTAGCCGTAAGACTTCTCGAACTGCGCCAGGTTTTTTCCGAACTGGTGTTTTTTCACCAGATCGCAGTTTACCAGCAGTTCGAGCGTATTGTACACGGTAGCGCGGCTTACCCGGTAATTCCGGTTTTTCATGTGTATATAGAGCGCCTCGGCGTCGAAGTGGTCGTGCCGTTTGTAAATTTCTTCCAGAATGGCGAAACGTTCGGGCGTTTTTCTCAGTCCGGCTTTCTCCAGCTGGGCGGTGAAAATTTTGAGTACCTGCTGGATAATTTCCTCTTCGTTGCGATGGGTTGACATGATCTAACCGGGCATAAAGGCCCGTTCCGCTGCAAAAATAGCTGGAATTATGCTGCTTTAAAAATGAATCTTTTGTTTTACCTTCGCGCCGTGTTTTTCAACATTATATCCGACAGCATTATTATCCGGCAGTGCGTGCGCACCTGACGGCGGTAGG
>CAIYFY010000301.1 GCA_903925535.1 uncultured Bacteroidota bacterium
GAGTTACGCAGAGGTAACCGCAGAGTAGCGCAAAGTATATTTCTCTGCGTAACTCTGCGGCGTACTCGGCGAAACTCTGCGGTTAAACAAAACTGGTTCACAGCCATATAAAAATCTGTTCTCGATAAAGGTAAACGAGGCAAGATTCAGTTACAAAAATCGGCCCTCAACCCTGGTGAGACAAAATATCACCCATTATCTGTAAAAACTCCTGCTCACTGAAGCGGTGTCCCATATCAGGATAGATGCACGTATTTTCTTCCCGGACAAACAGCGTGTTGTATTGTACATCAACCCGGTCGTCGAGTAATCCCTGGTATAGAAACACGTCCGGATTCTTCGAAAGAATACGGTTCCTGTTGTATTGAGCGACCATATCCGTCCGGCCGTTTTCAAGAAACACCTGCGCCTTGGGCTCAGAGTTATTTCCCAGGATTTTGACAAGGTCCATCGCCGGATTGATCAAATGCAATCGCCGTATCTGGTCCGGAAAAATTGTTTTCAGCGTCAAGGCGTAAAATCCGCCGGTTGAATGACCTGTGATATCAACGTGATTCGGGTGTTGCCGGATGATTTCTCCCAACCGGCTTATGTCTTTGGCATAGTCGTTCTCAATGACGTAGTACACATCAACCGACTGATTGTTGGAAATGAATGCTTTGGGAGTGGAGTTAAACCCCGAGATATAGAGTAGCATCGTCTTTTTTGGTTTAAAGATAGAAAAAGGAAATGAAATTGTCTGACGACGAATAATTTCCCTGAAATTGATTCATACAGCCCGGGCAGTTGTTATGTAACGCTGTAACAACTTATTCCGGATATATTTGCGCAATATTTCAGCTCCCATGCGCATCGCTATTCTTCTCTTCCTGCCCGCTCTCCTGGCCGCCCAGTCGCCCGAAATCACCCTCACACAGAATCTGGTGATCAGCCGGTCGTGTACAGTGAAAAAGGAACGATATGTGCTGAGGGCTGATTCGCAAAATTACCTGTTACCCACAGAAGCGGGCGCTGTCACCCCGGTAATAACCATTGAGGGCGATGGCATCACCGTTGATTTCAACAATGCCGAACTGGTCAGCACAGCAACTGCCGACCGGCCTGATCTGTTCACCGGACTGGCCATACGCATCAGGGGGAAATTCGTGACCCTGAAAAATGCCAGCGTCAGGGGCTTCAAAATTGCCCTGCTGGCAGAAAATGCAGCGTCTCTGCGGCTTGAAAACTGCGATTTTTCCTACAACTACCGCCCCAGACTACATTCCATCCGCGAAAGGGAGGATTTCTCCGACTGGCTGAGTTATCACCGAAATGAAAAAGATGAATGGATGCGCTACGGTGCCGCTTTTTACCTCAAAAACTGCTCTAATGTGACCGTCAAGGGATGCAGGGCCACCGGGTGCCAGAATGCCCTGCTCATGACGGGATGTAATGACGCCGTCGTTTACAACAACTTCTTTCACTACAATTCCGGACTCGGAATAGGCCTGTACCGGAGCAGCAGAAACAAAATCATGCACAATTTCCTCGACTGGAACGTGCGCGGCTACTCACACGGTTTCTATGAGCGCGGACAAGACTCGGCTGGCATCCTGCTCTACGAACAAAGCAGCAATAATCTCATCGCCTTCAATTCGGTCACACATTCCGGCGACGGACTGTTCCTGTGGGCCGGACAAACCACAATGGATACCGGCGAAGGCGGCTGCAACGACAACCTGATTTACGGGAATGATTTCAGTTATGCACCCACGAATGGCGTAGAGGTTACTTTCTCCAGAAATACCATCCAGGGTAATATGATACAGGAATGTACCAACGGTATCTGGGGTGGGTACAGCTATCAGTCCAAAATCATGGGTAACCTTATCGCGAAGTGCAAAACAGGTATTGCCATCGAACACGGACAAAACGATACCATCGCCAGAAATCTGTTCATGGACGACTCAACGGGCATCCATATCTGGGCGCGGGAATCACAGCCTGCCGACTGGGGCTACGCCCAAAAAAGAGATGTGCGCAGCCGCGACTGGATTATTGACCGGAACGTATTTCTGGGTGTGAGGAAGCCGCTGAAAATCGCCAACTCCGAAACGGTGGCTGTCAATGGTGAAAACCTGTTTCATGACTTCGAACAGCTGCTGGTTGTACCCAAACCCAACAAGGGCCTGAAGTTTTTCCGGAACGATGTTTACGGCTCGCTCGACAATCTGAATAAAGTCTGGAAAGATCCGCTGCTGAGTTCTTTCCGGACGGTCAATTTCTCTCATGAAGGCTCGCCGGACAACCCGTATGCCCCGCTCGATATACCCCTGGTGGAGCTCCGCGAACCCGACAGTCTGCCCGACGGTATGCTCGCTGAACTGCCCGCAGAATTCCCGCGCGGCCGACAGTTTATCATCATGGATGAATGGGGTCCCTTTGATTTCCGAAGGCCGGTAGCCGTGCTCGATACTATCTCCGGCAACAGATACTCCTTCGTGCTGATGGGCCCCTCCGGCAACTGGAAAATAACGGATATGAAAGGTGTCAAAAACGTGAGCGCCCGCGAAGGAACTGTACCCGATGCCCTGATTGTGGAAAAAGACCCGGCCTCGGATGTATTGGAACTTCGGTTCGACTATGTATGTCCGGAAGACATTACCGGCACATTCGGCGAAAAAATTCCCGCCGGGAGGCCGTACCAGTTTGAATTCAGACGCCTCGAAAAGAAGTTTGACTGGAAAGTGCAGTTCTTTAATTACGAAGGCAACACGGCTCCTCCAAACTTTTCCGGACTGAAACCCGCCGCGGAAAAACAGGTGAGCGATCTGTACTTTGCCTGGTGGGACAAACCAGCTGAAGGGGTAAATGAAGATCGGTTTGCTACGGTCAGTACTACCGAATTCACAATTGCTCCCGGGGAATATACCATGGAACTGACGTCAGACGACGGGGTCCGCCTATACCTCGACGGCAAACTGATTATAGACAACTGGGATGTTCACGAGCCCGAAACCGACGAGATAAAGGTCAGACTGGACGGAAAACACAACATCCGCATCGAACATTTCGAAGCGGGCGGATTTGGAACGCTGGGCTGGCGGCTGAAAAGGTGATTTCACTCCGGATTTGATTTCCGAACAGATTTTTGATTCAGGATTTTTCATCGTTGAATCAAAAACCTGTTCGAAAACCAGATCAAACCGGAAATCAAAGCTCCATCAGCAACACCTCGATTCCCAAAGATATTTCATCATTCAGTTCTACCTTGTCGCCGGCAACCTGGTCGGCCAGCACCAGTTCGTCGGCCAGCACCTCCGATTTGATGTAATCGCCGAAACTGGCCACCGCAGCAGCAATTGACGGATGGCTTTCCAGTTTCACGTAAATGCGGTCGGTTACGCTGAAGTTCTTGTCCTTGCGGGCATTTTGTATGCGGTTCACCAGATCGCGGGCCAGACCCTCTGCCACGAGCGCATCGTTGAGGGTGACATCCAGTGCCACCGTTACCGATCCGTCGGTAGCTGTTTTCCAGCCAGGCAAATCTTCTGTTTTGAGCACTACATCTTCGGGCGTGATGGAATAGGTGTTTTCACCGGCAGAAACATCGAGTTTGCCCTCTTTTTCGAGGCGACTGATATCTGTATCTGTCCAGCTCTCTATGACAGCAGCAACGGCTTTCATATCCTTGCCGCACTTGGCGCCGAGGGTTTTGAAATTGGCCTTTCCCGATTTTTTCAGCAGACCCGATGAATCGGTTACGTACTCCAGCTCTTTCACGTTAATCTCGCTCAGAATCAGCTCGCGCACACCGTCCACCTCGGCAATGAATGACTCATCAAGTACGGGCAGCAGCAGCTTCTGGAGCGGCTGACGTACCCTGAGTTTTTCCTTTTTTCGGATACTGAGTGCCAGTGAACAGATACGCTGCGCGTAATCCATCCTTTTTTCCAGCGTCTCGTCAATTTTGGAGGCATCGGGCGCTACCAGATCGGTCAGGTGTATGGATTCGTGTCTGAGCGGCGTGTTGTTGGCCCGCGCCTTCTCTCTTACAGGAGCCGTCAGGTTGCGATACATCCAGTCGGAGAAGAAAGGTGCCAGCGAACTCATCAGCTGGAGCGTCACCTGCAGGCATTCCCAGAGTGTCTGGTACGCAGCCTCCTTGTCGTCGTTCATTTCGCCTTTCCAGAAACGGCGGCGTGAAAGGCGGATATACCAGTTGGACAAGTGATCATCTACAAAATTCTCGATGGCGCGGGCAGCGCGGGTAGGCTCGTACTGATCCATCTCGCGGCGGTATTCGGCCACCAGCGAGTACAGCTTGGAGATAATCCAGCGGTCCAGTTCGCTTCTCTTCTCGTAAGGGAAAATTTGTTGCTCGTCAATGGTCCAGCCGTCGAGATTGGCGTACAGTGCGAAAAAGTTGTAGGTATTATACAGGGTGCCAAACAGCTTGTTGCGCGTTTCGACGATACCTTCAAGGTTAAACTTCAGGTTATCCCATGGCGATGCATTCGACATCATATACCAGCGGGTGGCATCGGCTCCGTGAGCGGCGAGGGTTTCAAACGGATCCACCACGTTGCCTTTCGACTTGGACATCTTGTTGCCCTCCTTGTCGAGTACCAGTCCGTTCGACACCACATTTTTATAGGCCACCGAATCAAAACACATCACGGCAATGGCGTGCAGGGTATAGAACCAGCCACGAGTCTGGTCAACACCTTCTGCAATAAAGTCGGCCGGGAAGTTGCGCTCAAAAGTGTCCTTGTTCTCAAACGGATAGTGCCACTGTGCATAAGGCATGGCGCCGGAGTCGAACCAGACGTCAATCAGGTCCAGTTCGCGCCGCATAGGTTTGCCGGAAGGAGAAACCAGCACCACCTCATCAATATAGGGGCGGTGCAGATCGGCCGGCGCCTGCTGACTGAGTCCGAGTTGTGTATTGGCTTTTTCTATACCTGCGCGCAACTCTTCTACCGAGCCGATACAGATTTCCTCCTCCCCGTCTTCCGTACGCCAGACGGGCAGCGGAACACCCCAGTAACGGGAGCGGGAGAGGTTCCAGTCCTGCAGATTTTCCAGCCACTGGCCGAAACGACCACTTCCGGTGCTCTCAGGCTGCCAGTTGATGGTCTTGTTCAGTTCGGCCATGCGCTCTTTGGAGGCAGAGGCACGAATAAACCAGGAGTCGAGCGGGTAATACAGCACAGGCTTGTCGGTACGCCAGCAGTGCGGGTAGTTGTGTGCGTATTTTTCGATTTTGAACGCCTTGTTGTCTTCTTTCAGGCGCAGGGCAATCAGCAGATCGGTGGGCTTGAAATCCTTGTCGGAAGTAACCTCTTTCGGGTAGTACTCGGCTTTCACATAGCGCCCGCCGAACTCTTCGCCCAGTTCCGGGACAAAGCGCCCCTGACGATCCACCAGCGGGAACGGCAGTTCAGGGCTTTTCTCGTTCGGAATACCGATCATCGGGATTCCGGCATCGCGCGCCACCCGCATGTCGTCCGCGCCAAAGTACGGGGCCGTGTGCACCACACCTGTACCATCTTCGGTGGTGACAAAATCGCCCGGAATAACGCGGAAGGCGCGCGCTTCCAGATCGGGGCTCGTCACATACGGGAGCAACTGTTCATAACGGACACCGCTGAGCTCGCTGCCCTTCACGGTTTTTATTACCCGGTAAGGAACAGCGGGTTTTTTCTCCGTAGTATCGAAAGGTTGCATGGGCAGGTCGGCGTGTTCCGGATTGAAATAGGCCGACAGGCGGTCTTTAGCCAGTACAACCGACACCGGCAGGGCGTTGTACGGACTGAATGTCTTCACCTTTACATACTCAATATCGGGGCCGACGGTGAGGGCCACGTTGCTGGGCAGCGTCCAGGGCGTGGTCGTCCAGGCCAGAATACGTACATCTTCGCCTTCTTCATCGAACAGGAAAGCAGACTGTTCTTCATGACGCACCCTGAACATGGCAATCACGGAAAAATCAGTCACCTCCTTGTAGCAGCCAGGCAGATTGAGCTCGTGCGAGCTCAGGCCTGTTCCGGCGGCGGGACTAAACGGCTGGATGGTAAATCCTTTATAGAGATAGGAATCTCCCTGAGGAGTTTTCTTCTCGTACAGCCGCCTCAGCAGCGACCATACCGACTCGATGTATTCATTTTCAAACGTGATATAGGGCTTCTCCAGGTCCACCCAGTACCCCATTTTCCGGGTGATATCATCCCACATATCCTTGTAGCGCATGACCGTGCTGCGGCACGCCCGGTTATAGTCGTCCACAGAGATTTTTTTACCGATATCCTCCTTGGTGATGCCGAGTTCTTTCTCCACCTGCAGTTCGATGGGCAGGCCATGCGTATCCCAGCCGCCTTTGCGGTCAACCCGGTAGCCCTTGAGCGTATTATAGCGGCAGAACAGGTCCTTGACCGTGCGTGCCATCACGTGGTGAATCCCCGGCTTTCCATTGGCAGAAGGCGGACCTTCGTAAAAGACATATGACTTGCCGGCGGGGCGCTGCTCCACAGACTGTTCAAAAATCTTTTCCTGTTGCCAAAACTCCAGGATTTCGGCGTCAATGGCCGGCAGATTGAGTTGTTTGAATTCGCGATACATAGTCGTTGTTATGCAACAACCCCGCCCGGCGCACCGGACAGGGTTGTTGTTCTCTTTGCGAACAGCCTACCGCCGTCAGGTGCGCACGCACTGCCGGATAATAATGCTGTCGGATATAATGTTGAAAAACACGGCGCGAAGGTAAAACAAAA
>CAIYFY010000302.1 GCA_903925535.1 uncultured Bacteroidota bacterium
GATCTACTCCATGTGTTGCCGTCACAACTGACTGCAACCGCGAACTGGTAGGTTGTTCCTGCTGACAGGTTGTCAATATTTGTAATACCGGTGATGGTATAATCCAGATTTTCCCATGTCCACCATTTACTCTGTAAGCCCAGTCATAGTAGAGTACACCTTGCAGTGAACAGTTCAGTGTTGCGCTGCTGTAGGTAATATTGGTCACCGAAAGTTGCCCTGCTCCAGGGGTTGTACAGGATGTGGTTGTAAAAATCTTGCCTGGTGACCAGTCGCTCCAGATGGATGAGGAACATTTCACTTTTACCGAAAATTCCCATGTAGTGCCGGAATTCATATTGAAAAGATCGTAGTTGCCACTGGTTGTTTCATCCAGATCAGTCCAGGCGCCACCCGGGAGCCTTACTCTCCAGCCGTAGGCGAGCACACCCGAAACAGAGCAATTCAGTCTGGCACTGGTAAAAGTAATCTGGCTTGCCCATATTTGGGTGGATGACGGCGAGGTACAAGTGGTATTGCTGGAGGTGGTAAAATTTCTGACAACAGACCAGTCACTCCAGGTGCCTGTATTACACCTGACCCGAACCCTGTATTCATAATTCCCTCCGGCCTGAAGTCCGGTAATATTTTTCACTCCTGTTGTTGTCTCTGCAAGACTCGTCCAGGCGGAAGCCCCCGCAACCCGTACATTCCAGTCGTATGACTGCATCCCTGTCATAGTACAATTGAGCGTTGCCGATACAGCAGTAATGTTGGAAACAGATAACTGACTGGCGGTTGGTGCGGCACAGGAAGCGGCCACATTCGTTGTAAACGTCCTCGGGGCAGACCAGCTGCTCCATGTAGTAGCATTACATCTTGTCTTTACTACAAATTCATACTGTTTATTGGGCAACAAACCTGACACCTGACTGAATCCGGTCGAGGTTTCCGGGAGTTGTAACCACGAATTTGAACCCACTCTCCGATATGCCCATTTGAAAGCCTGAACGTTAGTTGCTGTACACTGCAGCGTGGCTGAGGTAGCGGTCAGATTCGTTATCAGCAACTGACTTGCTGAAGGTGGGTTACAGTTGTTGCTGTTGCTCAGCAAAGTCTGTATTGCATTGAAGACATCGGGCATAGGCCCAATATTTTCTGAGGTATTTTCCTGTTGTGGTTTGCCGGTCGCCATCAGCAGTTGTTGCATCTGATAACTTGTCAGGTACGTATTTGAAGTGTTTTTCAAAACAGACTGGATTAGCAGGCAGGCACCGGTTACGATCGGGCTGGCGCCCGATGTCCCTGAAAATTTATTTGTGTACCAGTAGTTTTCACCTTCAGCAGCGTAAAAGGATGGTGGAATGCTTGTCTGAACATTGTTAACATAATCAATATCGCCACCTGTAGTAACTATGTTTTGACCAAATCCCTGAACATTCACCCTGCTGCCGTAATTACTGTAATCCATTCTTTTTCTTGGAGTTGAACCTGGACTGTTGGTACCCGCTCCTACAATTATGGCTCCCGAGTTGTTATTGTTGTGGAAAGGGTAATGATTCTGGTTGCCCCTCTGTATGATGTCAGTATCCAGATTCACGCCGCCATTACCGGCTGCTTCAACCACCACCCGATTATTGCCGGTTACCAGTTTGATCGCATCATAATTGTATCTATAGTATTCAATAGGTACATATTGGCCAGTCGGGCCTGGCAATTGAAGTTCCAGCAGTATTACATCACCCGGCAGGATAGAACTTGCTGCAGCGATAATTACATTACTGTAATTTGGGGAGTTTCCTCTTGGTGCAAATTTTGCATTGCTCTCACTGGCAATCCCGGTAGTTCCCCAGCCGTTGTTTTTTGAAACGATTTGTCCGAGAACGCTGGTTCCATGATTAGTGCCAAAGGTAAAATCCATGGTATTGTTGCCAACCAAAGGTATAGAGGGCAAATCCTGGTGATTGGGATTGAAGGCTGTTTCAATGTCAACTATCTGAATACCAGCACCTCTGTTGTTATAGGTTGAATAAACCTGTTCTGCGTTGATGCCGGAAGATGAATTGAGGTAATTTTGTTGTGGCACGAAATTGGGTGGTACCGGAGGTTCTGCTTTTTCAGCGTCGGGGAGTACTTCTGAATATTCGACGAAAGAGTTGGCATTGAAACGTGTTTCGACCTCTTTTGGGTCCAGTTCAGGCTTTAACCTGAGTGTAAAATAGTTGTTCATATCGGCTATGGTACCTGCAACGATGCCAATATTCTGTCGTTCCACGCTGTTCCAGTATGCCTGGGCTTGCATTCGCATGCTGTCCAGTCTGGACTCGCTGACACAGGTAACCGTTTTTTCAAAAATACCGGCATTTTGTAAAGTGCCAAGCGACTCGACGATGCCAAATCCGCCGTCCGTCAGTTTGCCATCGCGAACATAAACCGGAAGGTCATCCCTGAATTTTATGCAGAGATGTACCTCTTTCCTGATTTCAGGAGATTTTGTTTGGCAGTACAAAGCTGTTATCGGCCCCCAGAAAATGATGATGAGTGCCAGCAGCTTCAGTTTGATTTGTTCTGAAATTTTCATTTTGCCAATTTTTGTTTGATTCATTTAAAAACAGCTTGAGCAGGTCATCAGGCTCGTCAGGCAATGAAAGCCAGAGTGCCTGCTCAACCGTATTACTGTCTGATAATCACAAGATGCCCGCAAGAGTATCCGGCACCGGATTGTATCCGGTAGGAGTAAAGTCCTGATGGCACTGGCGGAAGCTTGCAATTTACTCTGTCGCCAACTTGACCGACGTATCCCTGGTAAACAGTAGAAACAAAACGACCATCGCTGGCATACAAGTCCATTTGAATTTCAACCGGATCTGAATTATGCTGAATTTCAATGGTAATATCACTGCTTGCCGGATTGGGATAAACGAGTATCCTGTTGTCAGATAGATGTTCGGCTGTACTGCTGATACAAGGCTGTGCGAGAACAGCAAGCGAAGTTCCGCTGCAGCCCGTCTGATTTGTCATGGAAACGTGATAGAAACCTGCAACAGAAACGGTGTAAAATGCTGTGTTTGCGCCCTGAATCGGGATATTATTGAAATACCACTGATAATTGCTACCGTTAGCAGGTGCCGACAATTTACACTGGTTCTGAATCTGAACAACCGGAACAAATGGACCTGTTATGGTTGTTGTAATTGTGTTGGAGGTTTGTCCGGTTCCACATTCATTTGTGAAAGTAGCTGAATAGTTGCCTGAAGAAGTAACCACGATACTGGATCCTTCCTGTAAATTCGACCACCTGACATTGCATCCCGGACAAATATTGACTGCAGCAAGCGTGACAGATTGCCCGGGACATAATTCTGTTGGCCCGGATGCTGTTATTACAGGTGTTGACGGGAATGGCAATGATAAAACCTGGATTGTGTTTGAAGTGCCACTCTGTCCGCAGGCATTTGTGAAAACGGCAGAATAATTCCCCGGGGCAGAAACTGTCAGCGGATTGCCTGTCTGACCATTCGACCAGATCAGATTGCACCCTCCGCATACGTTCGCAGCCGAAATATTGACAGTTTGTTCCGGACACAGGTCGGTATCTCCAGATGCTGAAATTACCGGATTAACTGGCTGCGTCAGTACTGTAACAGGAATTGCGTCAGAAACCGCGCCTTCTCCGCACTCGTTGACATAACGGGCGGTATAACTGCCAGTAGCAGATACGTTGATGAACGGACCTGTCAGTCCATTCGACCATACTACGGTGCAGCCTGCGCATATATTTGTTGCTATGAGCGTTACCGATCCGCCCGAACAAAAAGTGGTTGCTCCGCCCGGCAACACCACAGGTTTGGCAGCAGATGCCTTCGAAAGTACCTGAATAATGTTCGACTGGCTTCCCTGTCCGCAAGAATTAGAAAAAGTGGCTGTGTAGTTGCCGGCAGCTGACACATTGA
>CAIYFY010000303.1 GCA_903925535.1 uncultured Bacteroidota bacterium
GGGGTTGTCTTCAGCAGGTGTTTCCGGTTCGGTAGTTTCGGGTATTACCGTCTCGGGAGCCTGTTCAGTGATTTCTGCAGTCAAGGTAGGTTTCTGATCAAACGGGCGTTTCCCGATCAGTCTTTCAAGATCCGACTGAAACAGGATTTCCTTTTGGAGCAATTCTTCCGCCACAGACCTGAGTTCTTCTTTCTTTTCGGTCAGCAGGTTTTTGCAGCGGGTGTAGGCGCCGGCAATGATGCTGCGCACTTCTTCATCAATGAGTTCGGAAGTTTTTTCACTGTAGGGTTTTTGGTAGCCATATTCACCCTGTGGGTCGTAGAAGGAGATGTTGCCTACTTTGTCGCTCATACCATAAACGGTTACCATGCTATAAGCCATTTTGGTAATGCGTTCCAGGTCATTCTGTGCTCCGGTACTGATTTTTCCAAAGAAAATATCCTCTGCGGCCCTTCCGCCCAGTGTCATACACATGCTGTCCAGCAGCTGTTCAGTGCGGTAGAGGTATTGTTCCTTGGGTAAATACTGCGCATAGCCGAGGGCGGCCACCCCGCGGGGCACAATGCTCACCTTCAGCAGGGGATCGGCATTTTCGAGGAACCAGCCTGCAATGGCGTGTCCGGCTTCGTGGTAAGCTACTATCTGCTTTTCTTCGGGAGATATGATTTTATTTTTCTTTTCCAGTCCGCCGATAACGCGATCGATGGCATCCTGAAAATCCTGCATATCTACATGGTCTTTACCATGACGAGCGGCAATCAGGGCGGCTTCATTACACACATTGGCAATTTCAGCACCGGCAAATCCGGGGGTTTGCGCTGCCAGTTTGTGGGCATCCACATCACCTGCCAGTTTGGTAAGGGGTTTCAGGTGTACTTTAAAGATTTGTTCTCGGCCGGCGATATCGGGTCTGTCAACCGATATTTGTCTGTCGAAACGGCCCGGGCGCAGCAGTGCAGTGTCCAGAATGTCGGGACGGTTGGTAGCGGCCATGATAATAACTCCGCTGTCGGTTCCAAACCCATCCATTTCAGCCAGTAGCTGGTTTAGGGTATTTTCACGTTCGTCGTTGCTGCCCTGCACCAGATTTTTGCCACGGGCCCGGCCAACGGCGTCAATTTCATCAATGAAGATGATACAGGGCGCTTTTTCCTTGGCTTGTTTGAAAAGGTCACGCACACGGCTGGCACCCACACCCACAAACATTTCCACGAAGTCGGAACCGGAAAGTGAGAAGAAAGGCACACCGGCTTCGCCTGCCACAGCTTTGGCCAGCAGGGTTTTACCCGTACCGGGAGGGCCTACCAGCAATACGCCTTTGGGTATTTTACCTCCCAGGTTGGTATATTTTTTAGGGTTTTTGAGGAAGTCAACCACTTCCATAACCTCTACTTTGGCTTCCTCAAGCCCCGCAACATCTTTGAAAGAGATGTTAACCTTGGTGTCTTTGTCAAAAAGCTGAGCCCTGGCGCGGCCAATACTGAAAATATTGGATCCGCCGCCACCACCGCCGCCGCCCACACGACGGAAGAGGATGCTCCAGAAAATCAGGAAAATTCCTATGAAGAAAAGCCACTGAAACAATTGTCCCACAAAATCGCTGTGGGATTCATAGGTGATAGGGGGAACAGGCGTTTCAATTTTCTTTTCCTTGAGTTCTTCTTTCAGGTCTTTGATTTCGTTGTTGAAATATCCTTTTTCGATTTCAAAATAATAGTTGGGCTGATTGGCACCGAGCATGTCTTCTTTCTTCGCATTGCCTTTGTGCTCCTCTTTTTTGAGGGCTTCCTTGGTAAGGTAAATTTCAACCAATTGCTCGTTTACGATGGTTATTTTTTCTATATCCCCCTGCATGATCATTTGCCGAACTTCTGACCAGTTTGTGCTCCTGCCTGAACTGCGCGGGAAGAACGTGAGAATAAGCATCACGATGAAGATGATGCCATAAATCCAGTAA
>CAIYFY010000304.1 GCA_903925535.1 uncultured Bacteroidota bacterium
GCCCGGACAACTTGCGTCGCCCGGGCCGTTCGTAGTTAAGTTCCTAACCTTAAAACTACTAAAATCTGTATCCAATTTTCGTGGCCCGGATTGTCAGAACTTCCAGCCGAACGACAGCGAAATGGTGCTGCCGAGGTTCAGCCGTTGCATGACGTTATCCTGATCTGCTTCAAATTTGTGGGATGAATTCACATCCTGGTAATAGACGAAGTCGGGGCGAAGGATGTCGCTCCATGTGAGTTTGATTTCTCCGCCGCGACCGATTTTCTTGCTCACCTGAAAGTCGAGCAGGTTTCTGTGGCGTTCATAAATATCGCCGTAACCTACTGTTCCCACCTGTGCAATGCGGTCTCCGATAGAGTTGAACATCACGGTGGTGTTCAGCCCCCAGTCTGGAACAGTATAGGAAACACCGGCATTCACCAGGTAGGGCGACTGTCCCTGAAGTGCGCGGGTAGTATCGTAGGCAGACACGTTCGACAGGTCGAGCGAAGAGAATATCCGCGCTGCATTGGCGAAAACGACGAGGTTTTCAAAGTGCGTACCCAGGAAACCCAGGTTCTTGCGGATTTCAATTTCTGCTCCGTAGTTCTGCGCTCCAGGTATATTCTGGAAGGTAAACGTACGTGTACCTGCGCCCTGCGAACTGTAGGTAAACTCGATCGGCGTGGTGAATTTTTTGTAGAACAGACTCACACTGAAGAGCTGGTTCTGTCCGGGATAAACCTCATAGCGAATATCGGCATTCCAGATATTGCCGGGCGTCAGTTCGGGGTCACCTACCACACCGGCATTCAGGAAGAAGTCGTAAAAAGCAAACGGCGCCAGCTCGCGGAACTCCGGACGTGTAACGGTTTTGGAACCCGACAAACGCAGCTGCTGCGTCTCCGACAGGCTGTACGTAAGGTTGAACGAGGGCAGCAGTCGCGTGGTAGTGGTATCCACAACCAACGGAACGCTGGTCCCGTAGCGGGCCGATTCGAGGCGCTGGTGGAAACTTTCTGCGCGAACACCCCAGCTCAGACGGATACGATCGGCAATTTTATTCTCGAACATGGCATAACCGGCATACAGGTCGGAACCGGCCTTGTAGCCATCGCTCGGATTGGTGATTTCATCCAGCACAAAGCCCCTGGGCCCAATGTTCGATGGTACAAATATGGAGTCCTGAGACAGGTACAGGTTGCTGTAATTGAACTGAAGGAAATTGCTCAGCACAAAACCCATTACGCGGGCATTGAACTGCCTGTCGCGCTGCTGGTACAACCCGCCCACTTTGAACGTCTGTTTCTGTCCGCCGATGGCAAACGGAATACTAAGGTCAACATTGCCATTCCAGGTGTTTTCGGCCAGGCTGGAGTAAAAACGGCCACTGCGGTACGGATCAGCCGATCCAAACGGTACATAAGCCTGGTAGTTGATGCTGGCGTCGGTGGTGTCTTCAAAGTTTTTGAAGTAGAACATACGACGCAGTGAAGGCACATCGCGGGTATTTCTGTTAAACCCGCCGCCCCAGGTCAGGCGCGCACCTTTCTCACTGAGCTGATGCTCACCGTACAGACGGGAAGTCAGCAGGTGGTTCTCGGTATATTCAATTGTAGTGGAAGCAACTTTTCTCAATTGCTCAATATCATCACCGAAACGTTCGCTTACTATGTTGTCGGTATTGGTGGAGTAGGTAGCCTGTACACCAACTTTGTGCTTGTTGTTAATCTTGACGGCACTGTTGAGCAATGCACCCCAGAGTACGTTATTCTTGAATTGAAGATCGGTGTAGTCAAACAGCTTGCCGGAGTTGTCGTAGTCGAAGCGACGACCGTTCTGCAAGCGGTTCTGATTGCTGTAAGACAAGGATACAGTCGTACCCCACTGGGTCTTTGCTGCAGGGTCTGTGGCAAAACCGCCGTTTATCTGAAAACCGGCATTGGGTCGCGCGCTGCGCTCCATCTCGATTTTCCAGTCGTTCGGAATCAGCCCTGAGTAGGCATACTGCTCTTCATTGGTAGCGCCCACCAGTGTTTTGGTGTCGGGGAAACCGGAAGGAAGTGCGCGGGATCCGTCGTCCATGCCAAGCCAGTCAGTGGATCCGCCCTGGGCGCCGAGGTGCTCCCGGAAGGTGGTCACCGTATTATAACCGCCATTAAGTGTTGCCGAAAAGAAGGAACGCTCCGGGATGTCTTTTGTGTTCAGCAGGATGGCGCCGCCCGCAAATTCTCCGGGCAAATCGGCGCTGGCGGTTTTGACTACCACCAGATTGTCGAGCATGGCTGACGGGAAAAGGTCAAAAGAGAATGCCTTGCGGTCGGGTTCAGTACTCGACAGCATGGCCCCGTTCAGCAGCGCAATATTGTAGCGGTCATTCAACCCCCTGATTACAGCGAATTTGTTATCCTGAAGACTGGCTCCACTTACACGGCGAATAACATCGCCCGTAGTGCGATCCGGTGTACGGCGTATGGTTTCAGAGCTGATGCCGTCGCCGATAGTAGTGCTGTTTTTCTGGAGAATAGTCAGGGCACTCTGGGTCTCGCGGCCAGCGCGTGCAACCACCACCACCTCGGCCAGTGCCTGGGCAACGGCCTCTTCCAAAGCTACGTCAACCGTGACTGTCTCCCCGGCGCGAACATTGATTTCACCAATAATTTTAGGTGCAAATCCCGTGTAATTAATTGATATCTGGTGAACGCCTTCCGGCACATTGGCAATGGTGTAGTTGCCATCGTAATCAGTCATGGCGCCACCGGCATTGTTGTCGAGAATAATTGTTACCCCGATGAGAGACTCTGCCAGCTTGGCATCAATGACTTTACCGGTGATAGCTCCCTTTTGGGCGCTTAGAAGAATCGGCAGGCAGAGGAATATGCCGAACAGAGGTTGGAACAAGTTTTTCATAAACAGGATACAGAATTTGCCACAAATGTCCCCTGCCAGTGTAACCTGTCTTTTAAGCCAAAATGAAGTTATTGTTAATTATCTGATTTTCCCGTAACTTGGTAGTACCAATCACTCGCTTCAAAATTAGTTCACCATGAAAAAACAACTGAAAAACCTCCTGTCTTTGTCTGTCTGCACGGTCTCTGTGCTTCTTCTATCGGCCTCGAAAATGCCAGATCAATATGACAATGATCCTGTTTCATGGGGCTTTTTCGCCCATAAACGAATTAACAGACTCGCCGTTCTCACGCTCCCGCCGGAAATGATGGTTTTCTTCAAGAAGAATATTGATTTCATTTCCGATCACGCTGTTGACCCGGATATGAGGCGGTACTCCACCCGGATGGAAGGTGCACGGCATTTTATTGATCTGGATCAGTATGGCACCCCTCCGTTTGCTCATCTGCCCCGGAACTGGTCAGACGCCCTGATTCAGTACACGGACATCAGTATTGTTGACGCAAGCGGCGACACCCTGCTGCTCGTCAATCACCGAGATACCATGACGCCGGTCATGAAACAGGAGTACCGGCAATGGTTTCAACACTCGGTGATACCTGCGTTCTATTCGGGCGAAGAACGGATTGATCCGGACTCTGTATTTCGCTTTTTCTCCGAATGGGGCCGGCTCGACAATCGCCCGGATGCCGCATTTTTTCAGGAATTTATCTCCGGACACGGTATCCTTCCCTGGAATCTGCAGCATTTTCAACAAAAACTGACCACAGCTTTTCAGGAGCGCAACGCCCGGAAAATAATGAAGCTGTCCGCCGAAATTGGTCATTATATCGGCGACGCGCATGTACCCCTGCATACGTGCAGCAATTACAACGGACAAAAAACCGGACAACACGGCATCCACGGATTCTGGGAAAGCCGGATCCCGGAGCTTTTCGCTGATGAATCGTACGACTACTTCGTAGGGAAACCGTCGTACATCGAAAATACCCGCGACTGGTTCTGGAAATGTGCGCTCGACAGCCACAGTATGGTGGACAGTGTGCTTTCTTTTGAAAAAAAGCTGCGCGAATCTTTCCCCCCTGACC
>CAIYFY010000305.1 GCA_903925535.1 uncultured Bacteroidota bacterium
GGGATACGGATACAGCGGCGACATCGGGTACGGGATCGCCAGCTTGTACAGGTAAACGCACAGCGAATAGGCGCCGATACAAAGGCGGTCCAGGAAGTTGAAGTTGGTCAGATCATCGGTCGTGGAGCCCTGCTGTTTCAGGGTGTAGAGGTTAATCAGACCGAACGCAAGTGACAAAGCCCAGAACGGAGCCTTTTCAAGCACTGCCCTTGCATTAATTGGTCTTCTGAACCAGTAATCTACTACCAGCATGGAAAGTACCAGCGTAACGGCCTGTACCTTGGAAAAAGACGATAGAAGCGCCATAAGAATCATCAGTACATAAGTACCGGTCCGGCTTTCATTTCTCATACCCTGCCGTATCCATTTCACATAGTACAGCAGCGCGGCGAAGAAAAATGCGGCGAACAGCACGTCTTTCCGTTCGGTTGCCCAGGCGACCGATTCCACGCGCATGGGGTGTATACCGAAGAGCAGTCCACCCAGAAAAGCGCCCCAGTTGCCGAATCCCAGCACCAGCATGAACCGCATAACCAGGAAGACAGTCAACAGGTGCAGCAGAAGGTTATCTGTATGTACCAGTTTGACGAAATCTGCGTCGAAATCACCACCTGTGACGGCCTTTTCAATAGCAAAAGTCAGGATAGGCAGCGGGTTATAGTTACCAATGACCGCGCCCTTGTTGATATCGAAAAGATTGGCAATGGTAGTACCCCAGGATTCACCCTTGCCCACCATCTCGAGGTTGACGTTTTCGGTAATATTCGGGTCGTCGTCCCAGTTGACCAGTCCGTTGGACAAGCTCGGGAAATAGCAGGCTGCAGTGATAATCAGCACGACAACTGCGTACTTGAGCCAGCCGGCGGGAAGCGCCGATTCGGAAGTCCGGGAAACGACCGGTTTGGATTTGGGTGCCGGTTTTGGCGCCGGGACAGAGGCCTTTTTCTTCGACATATTCTTTTTGAGTTATCGGAAACTATCCGTGATGTGCTTTTCAGGGAGCAAAAATAGCAAGCTGCAGCGAACTGCACCCCCGATGTCCGTTTTTTGTGCAGATTACCGCACAGTATATACCTTTGTGACGAATAAAACCAGTCATATCATGCGTCTCCAGACCACACCACACCTGCTCATGGTCCGCCCGGCCAACTTCGCCTTTAATGCTGAAACTGCTGAAAACAACGCGTTCCAGTCGCGCGACAGCGCCATGGGAGCTGATGAAATGCGGCGGCGTGCACTGGCCGAATTCGACGGCTTTGTTGCACTTCTCCGCGACGCAGGTGTTCATGTCATTGTTGCGGAGGATACACCCTCCCCTGCCCGGCCGGATGCCGTTTTCCCGAACAACTGGGTTACCTTCCATCAGGAGGGACTGATTGTTACCTACCCGATGTTTGCGCCCTCCCGAAGGATTGAGCGGAGGGAAGACATTATCGAACTGGTTACTGCAGCCGGATTCCCGGTCTCCCGACGGATACACCTGGAGCGCAGCGAGGAGCTCGGAACCTTTCTGGAAGGCACCGGAAGTATTATCTTCGACCACCGGAACCGCCTCGCGTACGCGTGTCTGAGCCCACGCACCGACGCAGGACTGCTGGAGCAACTGTGCAGGGAACTGGATTACAGGAAAGTGGTTTTTCACTCACTGGATGCAGGCGGACAGGAGATATACCACACCAATGTCATGATGGCGCTGGGTGAGACCTTCGTGGTGATTTGTCTGGACAGCGTGCGCGACCCGCAGGA
>CAIYFY010000306.1 GCA_903925535.1 uncultured Bacteroidota bacterium
ATGGATAATCAGGCCGCAATGTTACGAACTCTGACTTCATATTACAAAAGACTGCCGAGTTTCCAGATGTCGGTGAAACTGTTGTACAACGGAACCGGGGCAAATCTTATGACATTGGGCTCGCGCCAGTCGGCAACGACTCCTTGTTCGGTCAGGCGGTCAAATAGCGCGCGCCCATCGGGACCCGTAAGCAGCGATAACTGGCAGCCTCTTTCGTTGATATCTCTCGGTGTGATGATTCTGAAGTCGAGTCCTCTTGCGCGGGCATGCTCAAGTGTGTATTCCAGATAGGCGGTCATCAGCATGCTTTTGCTCCTGAGCTGGTACATTTCAACCTCGTCGAATATTTTCAGACTGGCCAGATGTGCTGCGAAAGACAAAATCTGTGCGTTACTGAGCTGCCACCCGGCGGCCCCGTACATCGGGACGAACCCCTTTTCCATTCTGAACCTGGAGTCTTCATCGTGGCCCCACCATCCGGCGAAACGAGGCAAATCAGGGTTACTGGCATGCCGTTCATGGACAAATACACCTGAAGGTCCTCCCGGACCCGAATTCAGGTATTTGTAGCTGCACCAGACAGCAAAGTCAGCTCCCCAATCATGTAACTGAAGCATCACGTTTCCTGCGGCATGCGCCAGATCAAAACCTGCGTATGCTCCAGCCTGGTGTGCAGCCTTTGTGATGACCTCCAGATCAAAGTTCTGGCCGGTGTAGTATTGCACTCCGGAGAACAGTACCAGCGCTGTTTCCTCACCATGCCTGGCTATGGTATCCAGTATGTCTGCCTCCCGGAGTGTATGTTCTCCCTCGCGCGGAGCAATCTCAATGATGGCATCTGCCGGGTCGTATCCGTGAAAGCGCACCTGCGACTCAACTGCGTACTGATCACTCGGGAAGGCACCTGCCTCCATGATGATTTTGTAACGCTTCCCCGATGGCCGGTAAAATGATACCATCATGAGGTGCAGATTGACACTCAGCGTGTTCATCACCACCACCTCGTGCGGGTATGCGCCAACCAGTCTGGCTGTGGAGTCAGTCAGGAATTTGTGGTAATACATCCAGGGCTTTCTGCCCCGGAAATGACCCTCCACGGCGTGCTCCCCCCAGTGATCCAGTTCATCGTTGACCGCTTGCCTGACTGCGAGTGGCTGCAGACCCAGGGAGTTTCCACAGAAATAAAGCACAGGATCGCCGTTGTGCAGCGGGAATATGAACTTGTTCCGGAAAGACCGCAGAGAATCCTCCTGATCCAGTCTCCGGGCCAATTCAAGTGATAAATTGAAAACGCTATGCACTTCAGGTACTTTAGTTCAATTTGATTTTGGTGGCAACGCTTGCTTTCTGTTTCGCCTGCTCCTCGTCAAAAGGCTTGAGGGTGATTGTCAGTGTGTGATCATCATCCGAGAGCTCGCCGAGTTTGTTGTCCGATTTTTTGATTTTACGGTCTGTAAAACGGTAAATCTGCTGGTAACTCATACCCGAGAAGAACATCTTCATCATATCCATCTGGCTCTCGTCCACCTCGTCTGATTCGCTGAGTGTCTTCTTGATCTCACTGCCCAGATCACCCACGCCAAGTCGCTCAAAGCTCTTGCCGTTGTAAACGAATGTTTCTTCGTTTTTACTGTCGTACTTCTCCATGCCAATTACCTTGAGGGCTCTGTTGAGGGCCTTGACATCAACGAAGTCAAAAGAGTAGCCGAATTTGAAATCAGCTGTATCATTGATAGCTACTATATTGGAAATGCCGGGAATTCCCTCCAGTGAACTGGCTACCCCGCTGAATTCGTTGCCAATATTGTCCAGGGGATTTTCATCTTCTTCAACTGCTGGCGGAGTATAATCACCTTCTCCGCCAATAATAGTGGAATCAGATTCCTCACCGGGCATTTCATCCCCCATCCCTTTCATCATATCAATCATCCCTTTCAACTCACTCATATCAACCACCATCTGATAGGTACCGCTGCCTTTTGATGAAAGTGTTACTTCTTCAATGATATGCAGGCATCCTGTTATCGTGGTAAAAGCGAGAAGGAGTGCAGGAATGATAAAATTCTTGGTCTTTAACATGAAAATGTTTCGTTTTAGTTTTGAATTCCGTCGCAAAGATCGAACGGATTGTTTAATCAATGAAAAATTCTTTTTCCACCCGAACGCCGTCTTTCTCGGCCGTTATCCGGTATGAACCCTTGCGCAGGTATATCTTCCCGGTATCGGCTTTTTCGAGTTCCAGTGTTTTTTTCGGATCTTTTTGTGCCGCCTGCAGTTTTTCACGGTACTCTTTCTGTGCTCCCGTTGCTACCGACAGGTCGTATTTCAGGCAGTTTAAACCTTTAACGAATTTTTTCGTTCCCTCGTTCAGTACAAGGTCATTTTCTTTCATTTTTATCGTCCAGTTAACATTGCCGGTTGTATTGCAGTAAATCCAGACGGGTAACTCGGGGTCTTTGGCTGTCTCATAAGCAGGTTTTTTACCCCAATTCCGGTTGTATTTTCTTTTGGGAACTTCGAATATATGCAAACCCGATGCAAGTACCTCCTGCGTGAGTGCCCTGATCTGCCTGATATCGGCCGTGAACATGGAGCGCCCGTGGGTGCCTATTACCAGCGTTCCTGAAGGGTGCACATCCAGGTCGTGCACCGCCACATCCGGAAATGTGTCGCTCAGCATATGGAATGTTTCGCCCTTGTCGAGTGATACATATACGCTGTGGTCCGTTCCCACATAGAGGATATTTCCGTTCTCGTCATCCTCTCTCACTACATTGATTGGCTCGGCAGGCAGGGTGGTGCCAATTTTCTTCCAGGTTTGTCCGTAATCATCCGAAACGTACAGGTATGCGCTGAAATCGTCCTGTCGGTAACCGTTCAGGCTCGCATACACGCGCGCCCGCTCGTGCGCCGACGCCTGTACGCGCGAAACCCACAGGTCCTGTGGCAGGTTGTCCGAGATTCGTGCCCAGGTTTCTCCGCCATCGCGGGTAACATGTATAAGCCCGTCGTCGGAGGCTGCATACAGCAGTCCGAACTTGAGCGGACTCTCGTGTACGCAGGTAAGTGTGCCGTAGGGCACGTTGCCCGGTTTTCCACCCTTGGTCAGATCGCCCGAAATAGCCTCCCATTTGTCGCCCTTGTTGAATGAACGATACACTTTGTTGGCACCCAGATAAAGCACATCCTGCTGGTGACGACTCAGATGTATCGGTGTCTGCCAGTTGAAACGAAGCGGACGTTCGCCCAGCTCGTGCCGCGGGGTAATTCTCTTTGCATCTTCGGCTTTGCGGTCCATTCTGTAGTAATTACCGAACTGGTAGCCTGTATAAAGGGTATTGTTATCTCTGAAGTCCACCTGAATTTGCATGCCGTCGCCACCAATCAGTTCCTTGTATGGGTATGCACCGGTCTGGTGCCACTCATCCGAGGCGCGGTAGCCGGAAGGGCCTGTCCAGACGCCATTGTCCTGTGCTCCACCGTAAACATTGAACGGTTCGGCCCGGTCTGTGGTTACGGCATAAAACTGTCCGACAGGCGGGTTGTTGCACTTCATCCAGGAAGCGCCGTTGTCCCAGGAAATATTCACACCGCCGTCGTTGCCATTGACAAGGTGTCCCGGCCGGGCGGGATTCAGCCAGAGGGCATGGTGGTCAACGTGCACGTTGTCACCATTGATGTTTTTCCAGGTTTTTCCGCCATCCTCGGAACGAACGATGAAGAATCCGATGAGGTAAACCTGATCGGCATCATCGCTCATGCAGCGCACGTTGGCGAAGTAGTATCCGTATGTGAAGAACATCTGTTCCAGGGGATCCTCATGTGTTTTGTTCCAGGAGGCGCCACCATCGTCGCTCCTGTACAGTTCAGCACCGGTGTAGTCGGTTTCAAACAGCTGCTGGTTGGCATCTTCCAGATACTCCACCAGTGCAACCGGCTTGATTTTTTCTCTGGAAATGAGTTCTCTTACTTTTTTGACAGAATATTCCTCCGGGAAGCGGTTATCTTTCAGGTAGGTTTCGATCCTGTCATCGGTCAGTTTCAGGAAGTCTTCTCTGGTCATATTCCTGAGCTGATCACGGGTGAGTCCGTCCTCCTTTTTTTCTTCTTTTTTAGTAACAGGGTTCTGGTTGTCTATGAAGGCATAAAGGACTGTTTTTCCATTCTTTTTACCTGCTGCAAGGCCGATTCTGCCCGCTTTCGGACCCAGTGGGAATCCTTTCCGGCCCAAAGCCGTCCAGGTGTTGCCTCCGTCTGTACTTTTCCAGATGCCCGATCCGTTTCCTGCACCCTCGAAGTGCCAGGCCCGGCGTGTGCGTTCCCAGATGGCAGCATACAGGGTGTTGGGATCGCCCGGGTCTGTTACCAGATCAATGGCGCCGCTGTTCTCGTTGACAAACAGCGTCCTTTGCCATGTTTTGCCCCCGTCATTGGTTTTGTAAACCCCTCTTTCCTGCGATGGTGAATACAGTTTTCCAAGTACTGCCACCCAAAGTGTGTTCGGATCGGTGGGGTGTAGCACGATGCGGGCGATGTGATGACTTTCCGGCAGGCCCCTGTGCTCCCAGGTTTTCCCGCCGTCTTCACTGCGGTAAACACCCGTACCGGCGTAGGACGAACGGCTGCTGTTGGCCTCGCCGGTTCCTACCCATATAATATTGTTCTGCCAGTTTACGGCAATATCACCGATGGTCATGCTGGCCTCGTGGTCAAAAAGAGGCTCAAAACGGATGCCGTTGTTTTTCGAGTGCCATAAGCCGCCGGATGCATAGGCTACGTACATCTCGGTCGGGTCTGCCGGATTCACATCCAGGTCGGTGACACGACATGAAAAGACGGAAGGTCCAATGCTTTGGGCTTCCACTTCAGACAACAGTGAAGAGGAACGCAGTGATTTTCTGGTATCAAATCCCTTCAGTCGCTGATCGGCCGGGGTGGGAACGGGCTGTGCCTGAACGGAGCCAAAAATGAGCAGAAACAGGCCTGAGAGCACGGAAATGTTGGAAGACAGTCGTTGCATATCGGAAATTTGGGGCACAAGATAAGCAAAACCCCCGGCCTGTATCTGCTGGATACAAACCGGGGGTAAAAACCGGTAAAAAATCAATCAGTAACCGCCGAAATTGCGGTCGCCTTTCTTGTAGTCTATGGTGGTGTACTTACCCGGGTACTCAACAAAGCGCAGTGCCTGTGTAGCTCCGATTTCTGAAGTGAAGTACCCCCACAATGTCAGATCTTTGATGGTACGGAAGTAATGGGCCGGATCTTCTTTCTTTTTGCTCTTGTGATATGCTTTTTGAGCCGTATCCAGTTCCGACAGGAATGACTGTCGTTCCTGAGCAGAGCACTTCATGAAGTCCTTGCCGGTTTTTGCCTTGCAGTCGCTCTCCAGTGTTGCCAGACCATCAAGAAATCGCTTCTGATCGGCCGGCTCGTAGCAATCGCTCACAATTACGGCAATAAACTGCCCGGTTTTGGCTGCCTTGGCACCCGGTGTGTCTGTGGTCGGAATGATCGTATCGGCCACCTCGTTCAGCAGTTGTACCTGTTTCTTACTGAAAAGCCCGATTCCTTTTGCCGACAGTTCGGCTTCCATATCGTCCCAGCTGATGTTTTTCGCCAGCAGGCTGTCCACACCCAGTATCGAACCGGACACCAGTACGGATGCCCGTTGGAGAAGTTCTCTTCTGTTCATAATTTGTTCAAATGATGAGGTTTAGTGTTAAAGGTCTCCTTTTTTCAGCGATTCAACAGCGTACGCAGCAGCCCTCGCGGTCAATGCCATGTAGGTGAGTGATGGATTCTGACAGGCGGCGGAGGTCATGCACGAGCCATCTGTGACAAACACGTTCTTGACATCGTGCATCTGGTTCCACTTGTTGAGTACAGACGATTTGGGGTCGTTACCCATGCGGGCTGTTCCCATCTCGTGAATGGCCATACCCGGATAGGAGCCATTGTCGTAAGTTCTGATATTCTTCACCCCGGCAGCCTCGAGCATTTCTGCGGCGTCATTGATCATGTCTTTCCGCATTTTTTTCTCGTTTTCCTTGATCTCGCAGTCAATGGCGAGTACGTACTGACCCCACTTGTCCTTTTTGGACTTGTCGAGGGTGATTCTGTTTTCCTCATAGGGAAGCATCTCACCGAAGCCTGTCATGCCGATGGTCCATTTGCCCGGTTCCTGCAGGGTATTTTTCAGGTCGGCACCAATGGAAAGCTCGGCTACCTCTCGTTGCCAGCCTTCACGGCTTGCTCCGCCCTGATAGCCGAATCCGCGCACGTATTCGCGCTTGTCGCCGAAGAAGTTCCTGTATCTTGGTATGTAGAAGCCATTTGCGCGGCGTCCGAAAGCAATTTTGTCTTCGTAGCCCTCCACATCACCGCTGGCACCGCAGCGGAAGTGGTGATCCATCAGGTTGCGACCAAGTTGCCCGCTGGTGTTGCCCAGTCCGTCGGGCAGACTGCCGGAGTCAACTGAATTGAGCAGAATGAAGGTGGAGGCCAGTGTGGAAGCACAGAGAAATACCACTTTTGCCTCGTATTCGATACTCTGCATGGTTTCTGCGTCAATCACGCGTACCCCTTTGGCTCTTTTACGGTCCTTGTCGTAGGTCACCTCGGTCACAATGGAGAAGGGTCGCAGTGTCAGATTGCCGGTAGCCACTGCAGCAGGCAGGGTGGCTGACTGTGTGCTGAAGTACGCTCCAAACTGACAACCGCGACTGCACAGGTTGCGGTACTGGCACGAGCCCCGGCCATTGTGTTCCACAGTAAGGTTCGCAGAACGACCGATAATCATCCTTCTGTGATCATATTTGGCCTTGATTCTCGCCGCTACGTCTTTTTCAACAACATTCAGCTCCATGGGAGGCAGGAACTTGCCATCTGGCAACTGCGGCAAACCCTCTGCTGATCCTGAAATACCGGCGAATGTCTCAACATAATCATACCATTTTGCCAGATCATCGTAGCGAATGGGCCAGTCGGCGCCGTGACCGTCGTTTTTGTTGCTTTCGAAATCCCACGGACTCCAGCGATAGCTCTGGCGCCCCCACATGAGCGAGCGCCCGCCCACGTGAAACCCGCGATACCAGTCGAAGCGCTTGATTTCGGTGTACGGACAGTCGAGGTCGTCCACCCAGAAATCGGGAGCAAATTCGCTGTAGGGGTAATCTCTCTTTTGTACCGGGTGCCTTTCCTTCATGGCGTTGGTGATACGTCCGCGGTGCGGAAATTCCCAGGTTTTAGTGGTGGCAGTAGGGTAGTCCTTGACGTGTTCCACATTCCTGCCCCTTTCCAGAAGCAGTACTTTGAGACCGCGTTCTGTGAGTTCTTTTGCTGCCCAGCCCCCGGATATCCCGGATCCGACAACAATTGCATCGTATTTTTCAGCCATAGTAGTGTAATGTGCTGTAATTGGTGAATGAATGGATTTCTCAGATGTCGCAGATATCAATGGATGCCGCCAGTGAACCGAGCGGATCACTGGAACGGGGTATGAACTCCTGGGCTACATACCCTTTGTAACCTGTTTCCGCGATAGCACGCATGATGGCCGGATAATTCAGCTCCTGGGTGTCATCAATCTCGTTTCTGCCGGGTACTCCGGCAGTATGATAATGACCAAACCACTGGTGATTATCGCGGATGGTGCGAATGATGTCGCCCTCGCTGATCTGCATGTGATATATATCGTACAGAATTTTCACGTTCTCGGAACCAACCTGTTTGCAGAGCTCAATGGCCCAGGGCGTATTGTCGGCCATGTAATCCTTGTGATCAACTTTGGAGTTGAACACTTCCAGTTGCAGAATCACCCCGTTTTTTTCGGCCAGTCCGGCCACTTTTTTCAGGCCTTCCACACAGTTTTTCAGACCAGTCTCGTCATCCATGCCACGGCGGTTTCCACTGAAAAAGATCAGGTTTTTATACCCTGCTTTTGCGACCAGCGGAATCATGTCGGAGTAATTCTGTATGAGTTTCGTGTGAAATTTCGGGTCATTCCAGCCGTCCACCAGACTGATCTCGGCGCCGTTGCACATGGACGAATCGAGTCCGTGATTTTTCAGTATATTCCATTCGCCGGGGCCAATGAGATCAATGGCCGATATTCCGATTTGTCTGGCAAAAATACAGAGTTGATCGAGGGTGAAACCGCTGTAGCACCAGCGGCATACGGAG
>CAIYFY010000307.1 GCA_903925535.1 uncultured Bacteroidota bacterium
AGGTGCTGCTGCATCAGCGCAGATTTGGAGATCCTCGGAGTGCCTCCTGTACTGGTTCGTGCCATATGAAAATCTGTTTGGGGCAAAGGTCTTCATACGGAAAATATGAGGCAAGATGCGGTTGGTCGGGGGTTTACTCCCAAAAAACGATTTCTCAAAATAAATACGAACATATATACGTTATGTAAGGAAGTATCGTTCACAACAAGCATCCATATAGTTGAATAGTATATCAAAAAACTATCGGTGCGGTATTGTAAATACAGTTTCAAAATTTACAGTTTATGCTTAATAAAAGCACAAAGATTAAACTCAAATCAAATACTGGTAAAATCAAGACAAGATATCAGATGGCTGAAGAGTTCGGCTGGAGATCACCGAAGACGTTCAAGTCAAAACTCGAGCAACATGGTATTACTTTGCCAGGTGGCTCCATAACGCCCGCCTGGCAAAAAGTGATTTATGAAAAACTGGGCTACCCCGAGGGTGTGAACAAAGACGACCTGGAATGACTCCATTCTACGCAGCTCCACTAGTTAATACCTCCCCGAGTTGTTCAAGCAGTCGCTTGACAGCCGGCAAACCACCGCGAAGTTCATCCTGTACCAGAATCAATTCCTTGTTGGTCTGTTTGAGTGATAATCCCATCACGCGGCCGTGTTTCTGCAGGAACGCCAGCAACAACTGAAATTGTGCCGTTTCAAAAAATGACGACTGCGGGTCACTGATGAAATAGCAACGCAATTTGCCGCCTTTCAGAATAAGTCTTTCAAAACCGATTTTCTTGCATAGCCACTGCAGGCGCAGTCCGTCGAACAGTGAACCCACCTGTCTGGGCATTTTTCCAAACCTGTCTTCCAGACGCTTTGCATAGGCTGCAATACCCTCCTCATCGCGAATATTGTTCAATTCTGTATAGAGGTTAAGGCGTTCCTGAATATTGCTGACATATTCATCCGGGATCAGCATTTCCACGTCGGTTTCAATGGTCACATCGCGGACATAAGAGCCGCGCTGAGCCAGTTCCTCCTTGAAAAGGTCTTTAAAGTCTGTCTCCTTCAGTTCCTGAATGGCTTCATCCAGAATTTTCTGATAAGTCTCAAAGCCTATGTCGGCGATGAAGCCTGATTGTTCACCACCGAGCAGGTTGCCGGCGCCACGAATATCGAGGTCGCGCATGGCTACCGAAAAACCGGAACCAAGATCACTGAACTCCTCGATTGTTTTGAGGCGTTTGCGGGCCTCCGGTGTAAGAACCGACAGTGGCGGCGCAAAAAGATAACAGTAGGCTTTCTGGTTGGAGCGCCCCACCCTGCCCCGTAGCTGGTGCAGGTCGCTCAAACCAAACATGTCGGCCCGGTTGATAATAATTGTATTGGCATTCGGTATATCCAGTCCGGTCTCGATAATATTGGTACACACCAGTACATCGAACTTTCTGTCAATGAAATCCACCAGAACCTGTTCCAGGTGCTCGGGATCCATCTGACCGTGTGCCATGGCCACATCCGTTTCCGGACAAATCCTTTTAATAGCCTCGACTATACCCGGCAGATCGAGCACGCGGTTGTGAACGAAGAATACCTGTCCGCCCCGGTTAAATTCGGTCATGATGGCATCTCGTATGAGATCCTCATTAAATACCCTTACTTCTGTTTGAATTGGCTGTCTGTTGGGCGGTGGTGTTCTGATAACAGAGAGGTCGCGGGCGGCCATCAGTGAAAACTGCAGGGTGCGGGGAATGGGCGTGGCGGTGAGCGTCAGCGTATCCACGTTTACCTTGATAGAGCGGAGCTTCTCCTTGCTGGCCACCCCGAACTTTTGTTCTTCATCCACTATGAGCAGCCCGAGGTCTTTGAACTGCACATCCTTGCTCAGGAGTGCATGTGTACCTATAATAATATCCACTTTTCCGGCCTTGAGCCTTTCGAGCACCTCTTTCTTCTCTTTTCCCGTTCTGAAGCGATTGACATAATCCACAGTTATCGGGAACTCCGACAATCTTTCGGAAAAAGTACGGGCGTGTTGCAGGGCGAGGATGGTGGTGGGTACCAGTACAGCTACCTGTTTGCCGTCGCAGGCTGCCTTGAATGCCGCCCGTATGGCTACTTCCGTTTTTCCAAAACCCACATCACCGCAAATCAGGCGATCCATGGGATAGTCCTTTTCCATGTCAGCTTTTACATCGGCGGTGGCTTTGGACTGGTCGGGCGTGTCTTCATAAATAAAACTGGCTTCCAGTTCATTCTGCAGATAACCGTCAATGGGAAATGCGTGGCCGGGAGCGGTACGTCGCTTGGCATACAGCTTGATCAGTTCCGCAGCGATATCCTTGATTTTCTTTTTCGTGCGGTTTTTGAGCTGTTTCCAGGCATCCGAGCCGATTTTGGACAACTGCGGGGGCGTTCCTTCCTGTCCGACATACTTGGCTATCTTGTGCAGCGAGTGAATACTGACGTACAGAATATCATTGTTTTTGTAGATCAGCCTGACCGCCTCCTGCATTTGTCCGCCGATTTCAATCTTCTGCAGGCCTGCGAACTTGCCGATGCCGTGGTCAATATGCGTCACAAAATCGCCGGGAGAGAGTTCGCGGAGTAACCGGGTATTGAGCGACTGTTCCCTGGAAAAGCCCTGTTTGATTCTGTACTGGTGATATCGCTGAAATATCTGGTGGTCGGTCAGTACAGCGATCTTGAGGTCATCGTCAACAAAGCCCTCGTGGATGGCCATTTGTACCGGCAAAAACTCTACCTTGGCATTCAGTTCCCTGAAGATGGCCGTGAGGCGGTCGAACTGCTTCGGGTTATCGGAACATATATAGGTCTCATAGCCGGATGCCTTGTACTGGTGCATTTGCCGGATGAGCAGATCAAAATTCTTGTTGAACGAGGGTTGCGGTGCTGAATGGAATGCAATGGCCCTGGGGCCCTTTTCAGAATGAGTTTCGTGCATCACAGCTTGAGTTGAGCCGCAAAAATAGATGAATTATGGACAAACCGGAAACAGGAATCGTCCGGAAAGAGATTATCCGCTACAAACCGGGGACAGGACGGCAGGAAATGGCTGATGTCGTTGTGGCAGAAACACCGCTGGAGATAGTCATCGGCCACGGCCCCGCGGGCGCGCGGAAGCACAGCAACATCGCCTCCACCATGCGCACACCCGGCGACGATTTCAATCTGGTGGCGGGATGGCTGTATTCGGAAGGAATAATTGGCTGTGCAGCTGATTTGTCGGGCATACGATACGGCGATCATACCGACATGATAATAGCCGAGCTGTCGCCCGGCACAGCATATGATGAGACATCACATCTGCGCCGGTTTCCGATCAGCTCGGCTTGTGGCTGGTGCGGCCGGTTCAAAGACCGGGGCGAATTGCCGAACATCATCCCGCGAAACATGCTGGTTCCCGCGTCACTCGTCTGTCGTTTACCCGCTACACTGCGATCGGGCCAGGGGTTATTTGGCGCGACCGGTGGAGCACATGCGGTGGCACTGGTTGATACAAACGGCGAAGTACTCATTCGATGTGAGGACGTGGGTCGTCATAATGCCATGGACAAACTAACGGGAACCATGCTTCGTTCGGGGCGACTTCCGCTTTCGGGGTACCTGGTTGTTTTCAGTGGTCGGCTTGGTTACGAGCTCGTTCAAAAATCGCTGGCTGCCAGTGTACAGATTGTGTGTTCGCTGGGAGCGCCGAGCAGCGCAGCCCTCGAACTGGCAGAGGCATACGGTATCACCGTCTGCGGATTTGTGAAAGAGACCGGCTTCAATATATATTGCGGAGAGGAGCGCATACAGTTGTAATTGACGCCTCGTATCTCTAGTCTTCTTTGGATTCGTAGAAATCCCTGTTGAGATCACCAACCCTCGCATTCTTGGAAACCCGCTTGCTAAATGCAGAACGTGCTGCTATTTCCTTGTTAAACAACACATCCACACCCAGGTCAGAAGCCTCGTAATCCATAGTGTTAGTGATGGACATCTCTGCTGCAGCGGCCTCCACATCGTGATTTGCACCAATATAGGTGAAAGTCCAGCCGTTGGGCTTCAGGGATTCAATGATTTCCCGGATTTTCTGACCGGAGTACTCACGCGATGCGTTCTCCTCTCCGTCGGTCAGAATCGTTACCAGCACATTCCAGGGGGTATGTGAAGGCAGCGTATCCTTCAGCCTTGACACACTCTGTCCGATGGCATCGTACAGGGGGGTCATATCGTCAGGTTTGTATGTCTGTTCGTTAATAGGCTCCAGCTTGCTCACAGGTTCATTCCACAGAAGATATTTGATACCCCCGCTGTTGAACGAAACCAGGGATATCAAATGCTGCTGTTCAGGGCATTCTTCCTGAATTTTTTTCGTACCCTGCACCAGTTCATTAAAGCCGCTGATGATGAACGGCTTGATACTCGTCATGGAGCCGCTTTCGTCCAGAATAATCAGGTTGTAGATGTTTCTGTTTGTTTCATTTGACATGATATCTCTGATTTTGATTGTGAATTGGGTGAAATAAAATACCATAACAACAACCGGGTTGAAATAATTCCATCTGCTTATATTTTTTTAAAATCAAAATCCTTTCAAAAATGAAAAACAGGGCACCGTATCGGAAAACAACCCGAAAATTGCGAATTGAATCAAAAAAAAACCGTTAATTTTGCGATTAAATTCGCATTTTTTATGATTACCAGAGTTTTAGAGGCGCGAATACGCGAAAAATGTTTCAAGGGTAAAGCTGTTTTACTCAGCACTCCCTTCAACTGATTAATACGGATAACTATTATGAATGGCTGAGCAACAAATAATACCCCGTATCCGGCGAGCCGTTTGAGTATTCTCTTTGACCGAAGGTAATTGTAAAAAAAGGTGACAGGTGCCCCGGTATAGGCACCTGACCATCGCTACTTCTGGTTATTTGAGGATGGCCATAAGCCATTCCACCTGACAATCTGAAAAAAGCCAGCCTGACGTATTCCTTCTGTAGCAACTGATACGCGACCTGTGGGAGGTGCTGCGCTCACCATCGTGGCCGATCGCTCCATCGGCTTGGTTATATCTTCAAAGGGATAATCAACCCGGGTACAAATATGCGTACACCAGGACAGGATGATGGTAGGACAAATCGCGCATTATACAGGACTTTTCAGTCATATTCTGGCTTCCCGCCACTCAGCAGGGGTAATATGGTACTCTTTTCTGAAAACACGGATGAAATAGGCCGGGTCATAGAAACCACACTCCAGTGCTACTGAGTAAATGGGTTCATCCGGCTTCTCCAGCAGCAGCTTTCTGGCGTGATTCAACCGTACTCGCCGGATAAACTGTCCCGAAGACAAACCCGACAGCGATTTCAGTTTCCTGTTCAGCTGTGAGTTACTCATCAATATTTCACCGCACAGTTGATCCACACCGAACTGTGAGTCACCAAGATGCTGTTCGACTATCCCTGCGACCCGGCTCAGGAAGGCATTTTCGACACCGGTATTTTCAGCAGTTTCAACGGGCTCTTCCGCGAGTCCGGCGGAAGCCAGATAGTGCCGCTGAAGATTTATTCTGTTTTGAATGAGCTGCCCGGCAACAGCCAGCAACTCATCTTTTGAGAAAGGTTTCTCCAGATAGGCATCGGCACCTTGCTCATATCCCTCCAACCTGTTCTCCAGGCCTGCTTTGGCCGTAAGAAGTATCACAGGGATATGGCTGGTGGTGATATCATTTTTCAGTGCACTTGTCATGGCCAGGCCATCCATGCCAGGCATCATCACATCTGAAACGACCAGATCGGGGACGAACTTCGCGCTTTCCCGTAATCCCCCCTGTCCGTTTCTGGCGGTACGGATCCGGTAATCCTTCGACAACAGTGAAACAAGATATCTGATTACATCTTCGTTGTCTTCTACAACAAGCACCTCCGGCCGGCGGTCCGATTCTGCCAGCTCTTCCGGTGACAGCACCTCGCCGACAGGCAATTTTTCATCGGCTGGCAGATGTCTGGCGACAGGCAACTCCAGGGTAAATTCGGAACCCTGCCCCTGTTGACTTTTCACCGATAACTCGCCCTGCATCAGGCGTACCAGTTCGCGGGCAAGGGCCAGGCCTATACCCGACCCGCCCGTTTGTTGTACCGATGGATCATCGGACCGGTAATACCGTTCGAAAATACGCGGCACATCCGTTTCACTGATACCGATACCTGTATCACGCACGCTCACGAGCGCGCGGTTGTGGGCTGAGTCGTAGGCGAGGCTTAGCACCACCCTGCCGCCTGGCATGGTAAATTTCATCGCATTGGAAAGCAGATTGTCGAGTATCAGCCTTAACCACTCCTCGTCAAAATCTGTCATCAGCTCCGGAATATCAGTTTCAAAGCGGAAATCAATACCTTTTATATACGCAGGGGCATGATAACTTTCGGAGAGATACTGCAGAAAATTAACCAGATCGGCCTGTATCATATTGAGCCTGAGATAATCGCTTTCCAGTTTGGACATATCAAGCAGCTGATTCACCAGTGCGAGCATTTTTCCGGCATTGCGCCGGATGGTTTTCAAGCCTTCTTCCAGATATCCTTCAGGATTCCGACTGATCATATCGGCAGAGCCCTCTATCACCGTGAGCGGCGTTCGGAGTTCATGGGTTATATTGGCATAGAACTTTGACTTGAAAGCTTCCAGTTCGCGAATCCGGCGCGCTTCGGCCTGTTCGAGTTTCCGCCTGAGAGAATAGCGGTTGAGCCGGTAGCCCGCCAGACCAATCAGTACAGTGTAACTGACTACTGCAATCGTGCTGCGCCACCAGGGGGGATGTACGCACAGTTCGAGCGTTGTGATATTCGGGGACGGAATTCCCTCCCTGTTCACCGCCTGAATTTGCAGCGTGTAACGACCCGGAGCCAGTCCGTTGAATACAATCTGGTTTTCAGAACCGTTATCAAGCCATTCATCGGAGTTGTTGTCAAATCGGTATCGGTATCGCAAGCCCGGTTGCTGAAGCCAGGTTGGACAGGCGTAGGAAATCGTGATGAAATTGTCGTTGTGCTCAAACTCAAGCTCGCGGGTTGTACTGCCGACCAGTATTTCCCGCTCCTGTGCGCGGGCGCCCGTGATAATCACATCGGGAGGAGGTCTTCGCTGCAACAGTGAATCAGGATGAAAGCAGAAGAAACCTCCCTGACCTGTGCTGACAAGTAACCTCCCGTCTTTCAATTGACAGGCAGCATGGCCTACTGAAAAATCGGTTTCTGGTAACCCGTCGGTGAGACTGTACCACACAAGCTGGCTGGTTGCTGTATCCCAACGGGCAAACCCTTCGCGGGAGCCGAACCATACTGAACCGTTTTTATCCTGAACAGCCAGGGAGACATTACGCACCGGCAGTGCTTCCAGCTTGTCGGCACGACTAAATGTACTGGTGTTTTTGTTGAAGAAATAGAGAAAACTGCCGTAAACCAGCAAGGTGGAGTCGTTCCAGGGAATCAAGCCATGAAATTCACTTCCGGCAGACTGAAAATGTTCGGGAAGTACTGTGAATCGCTCTTTTCGGGGGTCATATCCATAGAGTCGCCCCTCTCTAACCATCCACACCATGCCATTTTCATCAGTCAGCAGGTCGGTAACATGCTGAAACCGCTCATCACCAGGCGTATTTATCTGTATTATCCTGCCAGTGTCAGGGTGGAAGCGAAACAGTCTGCCGTGTTGTGTTCCAAACCAGAGTACGCCATCATGCCCCCTCTTTGCAACACGGATGGTCTTGAGATCAAACTCTTCCGGTCGCCACTTCCGGATCTGCTTTCCCTCCGGGGTGAACTGTTGCAGGGTGCCATGCTGTCCGCAAGCCCAGATATTTCCCTGGCGGTCCTCAACAACCGACCACACTGCATTGAAATTCTCATTTTTAGTATCATTTGGAGTATCCGAAGGAGATTTGACGTGCCAGTAATCTCTCAGTGCGTTCAGTGACTGATCAAAAACCCGGGCTCCTCCAAAATACGTATTCATCCAGATCTCTCCACGAGCAGTTTCAAACAAATTCAATACGGACTCATAAGGCACAGCCTGTTTGCCCTGATTCCATTGACCCGTGTACGCCTTGATATGCTGGCGATCAGGATTAAAAACATATATGCCGTTGATGGCGAGAATCCAGATATTGAACTCTCTGTCTATGACACATCTCCTTACTCCCTCAAACTCCATGACAGGATTGTTTTTATTCCCCGCTACATTCAGAAACCGATAGTCCTCTCCGTTTTGGGTATTAATATACCCGAATTCAAACCAGTAATCTGAAAAATACCATAGTCTGTTCTCTTTGTCCTCACAAAATACGGTATTGTCACTTTCAATCTGGCTTGAGTAGCTGTTTATACTGTTGGTTGAAAAATCGAAACAACGCCATTTTTTTTCGTTATTTAGTCCCGAACCCGTGAACCACATTCTGTTATGTGAATCCACATAAACTGATCTTGGGTGACCAATACGGAAGAGCGGATGTATGCCGGGATGCTGTACAGCGTTCCATACCCTGCCGGTTGAACGTTCGTAA
>CAIYFY010000308.1 GCA_903925535.1 uncultured Bacteroidota bacterium
AAGGGGTGGTGCATGGCGAAGAAGCGACCAGCCTCCTCGTCCCACTCCAGCAGGGGGAAGTCAACCACCCACAGCGGACAGAATTTCTGCGGATCGCGCAGACCGAGCCGCGAGCCCATTTCCAGACGGAGTTCACAGAGCTGCTTGCGGGTTTTTTCGTCTTCACCACAGAGAATCAGCAGCATGTCGCCGGGTTTGGCGCCGGCTCTTTCGAGCCATACCTGTTGCTCTTCGGCGGAGTAAAACTTGTCAACCGATGATTTGACGGATCCGTCAGCCTCGTATTTAACATAAACCAGTCCTTTGGCACCTATTTGCGGACGTTTTATCCACTCGGTCAATTCATCAATCTGTTTGCGGGAATATTCGGCACAGCCGGCTGCATTAATGGCAATAACGGACTCAGCGCTGTCAAACACCACAAAACCCTTTCCTTTGGCTACATCGGTCAGATCACAGAACTCCATGCCAAAGCGGGTGTCGGGTTTGTCGGAACCGTAGCAGAGCATGGCCTCGTCGTAAGTCATGCGCGGGAAGTCGGACAATTCGATGCCGAGTGCCGAACGGAACAGGTGTTTGGTGAGTCCTTCGAACATGTTCAGGATATCTTCCTGGTGTACAAAAGACATTTCACAGTCAATCTGCGTGAACTCCGGCTGTCGGTCGGCGCGCAGATCCTCGTCGCGGAAGCATTTCACAATCTGGAAATACTTGTCGAAACCGGCCACCATCAGGATCTGCTTGAACGTCTGCGGCGATTGCGGCAGCGCATAAAACTGTCCTTTGTTCATGCGGCTTGGCACCACGAAATCGCGGGCGCCTTCCGGAGTACTTTTGATCAGATTTGGCGTTTCAACCTCAATAAATCCCTGTTCGGCCAGGTATTTCCGGGTTTCAATCGCGAGATTGGAGCGGAAAATCAGGTTTTTCTGCACGGCATTTCTGCGCAGATCGAGGTAGCGATACTTCATGCGAAGGTCATCGCCGCCGTCGGTATCATCCTGGATAGTGAAGGGCGGTGTTTTGGAGGCGTTGAGCACCTTCAGCCCGGTCACCTTGATTTCAATATCTCCGGTGGGAATCTTATTCGTTTTTGATGCCCTTTCTATGACAGTTCCGGTGGCCTGCAGCACAAACTCGCGGCCGACGGAGCGGGCAATTTCAAACAGTTCGGGCGCCGTGTAATTCTCGTCGAAAACCAGCTGGGTGATGCCGTAGCGGTCGCGGAGGTCAATCCACAGCAGCGCGCCCTTGTCGCGTATGGTGGCGGCCCACCCGCTGAGTGTGACTTCCTGATTGAGGTTGGCGAGGCGGAGTTCTCCGCAGTTATGTGAACGGTACATAATTAAAGGTGTGTAAAGAGCGGCAAAGGTACCATGATTCCTCCGATTATTTGTTCAAGAATGAAAGTCATGGAAAACCGGTGCCCGGTCCAGTGGCTGCTCGTTGCGCACCATCTTTTGTATGGTGAAGGCGGATTAATGCTTGCCCCCCGGCCTTTCAGTATTTTTTCCCAAATCAGGCACGACTTTTGTGGTTGATTTTACAGGGTATAAAGTTAAAACAATTTTTCCAGGCCGGAAAATGTGCTTTTTGCAGGCCTGCAAACCATTTTCACCTGGTTATAGTGCTGCTCTGCTTCTATAACGTTCATTATGAACCATTTGGAAGCCAATATTTTTTGTTTGAAAAGATATCAACATACAGTTTTTCAGGCTTTTGTAAATATAACATAATCAATACATTAACTTGCATCAATTGTGAATATCCGGTGTGGATAACTACCGCTCTTTCCACAGTTGTCAACATTGACGCACCGGCATACCCGAACAACTCCGCCAGTCTGTTAACAACCGCCGTTTTACAAACACTTGTTCACATCTGCTGTTCTTGTGAAAAGACAAACAGCCGTTTTACCAACAGTTATTCACGTTCATGTGCATAAACCCCTAACTCGTTGATTCTGCCGACGATTCTCCGGGGGATAATATGTGGATAAAGCGGGTAACTTCTCTGAGTAAACGGTTGCTGTTGTTGAGTTACGGGGTTTTCCACAAATCCACAGCCCTGATGATGGCCGCAGGCCTTTAATTTTTAAACTGTCTAAAATTCATTGAACAAGGACTGCTTTGGGGAAAACTTCGGAACCGGATGCACTACTTTTGTTTCAAAAAAAAGAACATGTCCTCTCGCACTTTCGCATGGGCTCAGCCCGACCGTATTCCGGGTATCGTCAAAATATGGCTCATTACGGGTCTTGTCATGATTTTCATGCAAATAGTTATTGGCGGCGTAACAAGGCTCACCGGAAGCGGACTGAGTATTACCCGCTGGGAAATCGTGACAGGCGCCATCCCTCCGCTTAATGAGGCCGACTGGATATCCGAATTTGAACTCTACCGCCAAACGCCGCAGTACCACAAAATCAACAAGGGTATGTCGCTGGATGAGTTCAAGTTTATTTACTTCTGGGAGTATTTCCACCGGCTATGGGCCAGGCTTATGTTTTTTGTTTTTATCATTCCGTTCCCGGTTTTTCTCTGGCGGGGTATGCTCACCAGGGAACTCAGGAACTGGCTGATCGCTGTGGTGCTGCTCGCCGGACTCGAAGGTTTCTTCGGCTGGATTATGGTGGCCAGTGGTTTGCGCGAACGGCCGTGGGTAAATGCATACAATCTGACACTGCACCTGAGCATGGGGGTAATTATTTTTTGCACCCTGCTCTGGACAGCTTTTATTGCCTTCAGACCCAATCCGCGGCCACTCGGGATTCCTTCCGGAAATAAATTATCAGGTATTATGCTCGGGGTTGCTTTTTTTCAGATAGCCCTCGGCGCCATGATGTCTGGTGCAAAGGCCGGGCTTTTCTACCCTACCTGGCCTGATATGCGGGGTGAATATTTGCCTGCCGTGCTGCTGGATCCCGGACACTGGCAGCTGAACAGTTTTCTGGAATACGACACGAACCCGTTCATGCCGGCACTCATTCAGTTTATGCACAGAAATACCGCTTACATACTGACTGTCATCGTTTTGTGGTTTGCCTGGAAGGGAAAAAAAGAGGGAATGTCTGCTGACAGGGGATTCTGGTCGCTCCTGCTCGGACTGCTCGCGCTGCAGGTTACACTTGGTATAGTTACCCTCATTAATTGCGTCGGTTCGGTACCGGTTGACCTCGGTGTTTACCACCAGGCATGTGCCGTTTTACTAATCGGTGTGATACTCTGGTCATTTTACCGAACAACTGAAAGAGCAAAGTCTGTGTGATTGTGAAAGGGTTTTCCTACTTTTGCCCATTCACTCGAATCATCACTCATGGATTTACACATTAAAGAAGAACATGGGTTCCGATATATAGAATCGGGAGGCAGCGGAGAAACCCTCATGCTTCTGCACGGCCTTTTCGGAGCACTCAGCAATTTTCAGGGAATTATCGGAAAATTCTCTGACAAGTACAATGTAGTTGTGCCCATTCTGCCCATCTACGATTTGCCCATCTTTCAGGTTTCCGTGAGCGGGCTGGTAGATGCTGTCTCAAAGTTCGTAGAGTTCAAGGGCTATGAAAAGGTCAATGTGCTGGGCAACTCGCTCGGTGGGCATATTGCAATCCTTTTCACGATCGCACACCCGGAAAAAGTTTCATCGCTCATACTGACAGGCAGTTCGGGTCTGTTCGAAAGTGCTTTCGGCAGTGCGTTTCCCAAACGGGGCGACTACGAATATATCAAAAACAAGACGGCTGAAACTTTCTATGATCCTGCTGTAGCTTCCAAGGAACTGGTGGATGAAGTCTTTTCTATTGTAAACGACAGAGGAAAGGCTATCAGGGTGGTAGCAACTGCCAAATCAGCTGTACGCCACAACGTGGGCGACAAACTTTATCAGATCAAGGCGCCCACGCTGCTTGTGTGGGGAAAGCAGGATACCATAACGCCGCCCTTCGTCGCTGAAAAGTTTCACGACCTGATTGAAAACTCACAGCTGTTCTTCCTCGATCAGTGCGGACACGCCCCCATGATGGAAAAGCCGGATGACTTCAATGACATCCTTGAAAAATTCCTGAACGAGGTAACTGCCGAAAAATCAGTCTCCTGATTCGCGCAACCATTCTATTGTAATAGGCCCTGCCCACGCTGCTCCGGCAACGTGGGCATTTTTATAAACCGGATTTCACCATGAAAAATTTTGCTCTTCTTCTGCTTATCCTGCTTGTTTCATGTTCACAGAACGAAAAAACACAGGCTGACCTGATTTTGAAAAACGGTCGCTTCTTCACGGCCGATGAACGGTATCGGCAAATTACAGCGGTCGCTGTTTCCGCAGATACCATTCTTGCTCTGGGTACCGACACAGATATTATCAAATATGCGGGCGACAATACCCGGATTATTGATCTCAACGGCGCATTTGCCATGCCAGGTTTCATCGAGGGGCACGGCCATTTTCTGAGTCTGGGAGAAAGTCTGCAGAATTTGAATCTGCTTCACACCTCCAGCTGGCAGCAAGTAGTGGAAATGGTGAAGGAAAAGGCCCAATCGGCCCAACCCGGTGAGTGGATTGAAGGAAGAGGCTGGCATCAGGAAAAGTGGAATCAGGATCCGGGCATCACTGTCAATGGTTATCCTTATCATGATGCACTGAGCGCTGTTTCATCCGATAATCCGGTGGTATTGTATCACGCCAGCGGACACGGTCTTATTGCCAATGCGGCAGCCATGAAACTGGCAGGCATATCCAGTGAAACTACAGATCCCGCCGGCGGTCGCATTGTACGCGATGTAAAGGGAAATGCAATTGGAGTTTTCGAGGAAAATGCCATGGCTCTTATTGACAAACCGTATTCTGAATGGAAAAACAGACGCCCCGAAAGTGAAAGGCAGGCCGATTTGATTAAAACCGCAACGATAGCAGCAGAAAAATGTCTCAGCCTCGGTATCACATCGTTCCAGGATGCCGCCAGCAGTTTGTGGGAGCTTCGGCAACTGAGGGCTATGGCTGAATCAGGAAAACTGCCGGTTAGACTCTGGGCAATGATTTTTCAACCCTCGCAAAATGAATTTCCCGAACTGAAAAATTATCCGCAGATCGGAATTGCCAACGGACATTTCACCTGCCGGGCAGTAAAAGCTTACTTCGACGGTGCCCTGGGCTCGTATGGCGCATGGCTCCTGAATGAGTACAGCGACAAACCCGGATTCACCGGACAAAACACTACCCCGACCGATACCATCAGAATGCTCGCCAAAGCCTGTCTGGATAATAACCTCCAGCTGTGTGTACATGCCATCGGCGATCGGGCAAACAGGGAAGTGCTCGATATTTACGAGAGCACATTCAATTCGACAGGTAAAAAAGGCGACCGCTGGAGAATTGAACATGCCCAGCATATTGATACAGCCGATATCCCGCGTTTCGGTCGTTTGGGAGTAATAGCCGCTATGCAGGCAATTCACTGTACCAGCGATGCACCTTTTGTGGTAAAGCGACTCGGCGAACATCGCGCGCGAACAGGCGCCTACGCGTGGAGAAGCCTCCTCGATTCCGGTGCACGTATTGCCAACGGAACCGATACACCGGTAGAGGAGGCTGATCCGTTACCTTGCCTGTATGCCTCTATCACCCGGAAGAGAACTGATACCGGACTCGAGTTTTATCCGGAACAATCCATGACCAGAGAAGAAGCCCTGCTCTCGTACACACTCTGGAATGCTTACGCGGCTTTCGAGGAAAAAGAAAAAGGTTCTCTGACACCCGGCAAACTTGCAGATATAGTTGTTCTCTCGGAAAACCTCCTCGAGTGTACTCCCGAAACCCTCCTGAAAGCCGAAGTTCTGAAAACAATAGTGGGAGGAAAGGTTGCTTTCCAGCGCTGATTTGTAGAAAATTGCTTTTATTAAGAAATTATTTGAAAATATCCATGCAGATTAAAAGTAAAATCTACCTTTGTAGGCGACTGTTTTAAAAAATTCACTAACCAAACTTAATTGTAAAGTGGAATACGGGTACTTTAAAAAGCGAGATGGAAACTTCCGCGACCGGAATGACCGAAACGATCGGGGCGACAGAAATGACCGGAATGACCGCGATCGCGGCTCAAATACTGGCGGCGGCTATGGCGACCGGGGCGGCTTCCGAGACCGGGGTAACAATAGCGGTGGCGGCTACGGCGGCGGCGGTGGTTTTCAGCGCGGCGGTGGTGGCGGTGGCTTCCGCGACCGCGGTAAT
>CAIYFY010000309.1 GCA_903925535.1 uncultured Bacteroidota bacterium
ATATCGCTCATGAATGTTATTTTAACTTTTGAGTCGGTTTTTGACAACTTTGATAGCCGATTCGGCCTGTTTTCTGAACTGTTTGATTTCTTTGGTGTATTTGCCTTTGGGGTATTTCTCCTCGAACTCCTTGCAGCGCGTGATACACTCATTGTAGCGCTCCACTTTTTTCTCGATGACAGAGTTTTCGCTGAGGAGGAAACTTGATTTGGCAATCAGATAGCGGACGCGTTCGGCATCCGGGCTCTCGGGATATTCGCGCAGCAGGTTGTTAAAAGATATCACAGCCGACTGGTACTGGCGCAGGTCGAAATACAGTTCGCCCTCCGCAAATGCTTTCTCTTCCAGTTTTCTGCGCAGCTCATCAATCAGTTTGTTGCATTCCTGAACCCGCTTGGAATTGGGAAACAGGTTTACAAACAACTGAAATTCGTCAATGGCAGCCTGCGTGCTTCCCTGATCAAGCCTGAAGGTGGGCGAGAGGAGGTAATTGCAGTAGGCCGACATGAAGGCGGTTTCTTCCCGTAACGGCGAATTGGTGAAGGTGTTGGCGAAGTTCTTGAAGTAGAAGGCTGCCAGCGTATATTGCTTTGTGTTGTAGTGACAGTATGCATACTGGTAGTAAGCCTGCTCCGCACGCGCATCTCCGCGCAAGGCATTGAGGACCAGATCAAAGAGCGACAGGGAGCGCTGATAATCTTTTGCTTCGTAGTATTTGAAGGCTTCTTTAAGTATCAGCTCGGAGTCGCCGCTGGTGCGTACCACTTCATACTCGCTTTTGCAGGAGGCGGCAACGAAAAGAGCCAAAGAAAGAATGAGCCAACCGGTCTTGTGCTTCATGGCGCAAAAGTATATCATTTAAAGGAAACAAAATAACAATGGTCGCAATGCGGCGATAAAAACGCGCGAAGTCTCCGGGTTATTTGCGAATGAAAAGGGTTTTTATTGTAATCAGCAACAGAACGGGGATGATTTCGACCGGGAGTTGCTGGGGAAGCCATACCCAGCCTGCCAGCAGCAGTGCCGCTGTTATTCCGGTCGCGTACAGATACCGGATTTTCCATAAAGAAGATTTCAGGAATGGCAGTGCGAGGTGGGTGGGTAACATCCAAAGCAGGTTCAGATTGACTTTGGTAGCCGTATGATCGGTTGCGAACCACAAAAGTGCAATGATGATGCCTCCCGTCCCCAGCACAGTCCAGAAGACAGTGTCGAAGTATTTTCTCCCTTTCTCGCGGAAGAGAAAGAAAAATCCGGCCAGCGATACGAGTGTGGTTGCTATCAACGGTGCAGTGATGATACTGTGTTGCGGAAGTGGCGGATATACTCCTCCCGACGGGATCATGCGTTCCTGTACTGTTATATTCTGACCACCGGAAGTAGTTGATTTTCCCAGAAAGTGATACAGGTAATCAGGCAGGAACATGTAGTCGCGTATGGAGGCTGTTTTATCGGCCGGTACTCCGAGTATAAGATCTATTCCGAAGCCAAGCCAGGGTTTTGCTGGCAGGTATTTGTGCAGCAACTGTCGCATGGTGATTCCGTTCTCTGCCTTTTCTGTGTTGTAGCCCGGATTTTCACCAAGTGTATTTTCCAGTATGTCGCGCACGCGGGTAGCGCAGTTGTCGTAAAAAAAATCGTATTTGTAAAACCGGTTTTCGGATCTGTAATTATCCCTGAGCAGTGCATACAGTTTTGCTTTTTGCGCTGACGACAGGTTGAGAATCTGCTCGATCATTGGCCTCCTGAAGTACAGATTGCCATACTCAAAATCGCGGTAGTTCTCGATATCGAGCATGTAGAGCAGTTTGCCCTGACAGAATTTGAGCACGAAACCTGGCTGCTCGAAGTCGAATGTGCCGTAATTGAAGCATACGTCCACACCGCCTGCGGGGTCTTTCAGTCGCAGGGCGGTGTGGCCGAATGTGCTGTAAACGAATTCCCCCGGAGCCACCGTAATCAGACTGAATCTGGCCGAGTCAGACAGCGTTTCGGGCAGGCGGGCGCCCGTCAGACTCAGGTTGACGATGAAAAAGGCGGTCAGAAGAAGTATTCGTTTCATAAAAGCGTTTATTTGACTTTGAGCCACTCGCCGGTGTTAATAGCGTCGCCCCGCAGATTGTTCAACCGTTTGAGTTTTTCGACGGTGGTTTGGTATTTTCTGGAGATAGAGTACAGGGTATCTCCTTTTTTAACGAGGTGATATCCGTCCCGGTTTCTCTCATTGACGGTGTCATCATCCGACTCTCTGCCGCCCGGTGTGATTTCAAAATCAAGTTCATCAGTGTTTCTTTGAGTCTCCGGTCTGGATCTGCCGGGTTGCGTGGCCGTTTCCCGCCTGTTCTCGGTTCGGATTCTCAGGTCTCCCGGTTGATTCGTTAGACTGCGGATATAAATCTGCTCACCATCTTCCGGCTCCTGCCCTTTTCTCAGGCCGTTTCTCGTCATCAGGCTCGACAGTCTGATTCCGTATTGTTGCGCAATCTGGAACATGGTTTCTGCATCTTCAACTGTGTGATACTTCTCTGTTCCGTTCCATTGAACTTTCTTCTCCTCCAGAAAAACGATCGTTCCATTGTCGAGTTTTTCGTTTGCCTTGTATCGGGAGTCATTGTAAATCACCAGGTCATCGGAACTTGCCTCCAGTTGCTCCGCGATGGATTCCAGGCTTTCATTTTTTCTGCTGTGAATAAAGGGTACATCATTTACAAAGAGTACCCGGTCTGAAATATCCACATAATCTTCGTCCGATTCGTCGTCACTGCGGTCGTTTTCCTGGTCATATTGCTGCAGATTGTAACGCTCTATGAGATCAATCAGGTTGTCTGCATAGTCTTTGGCTGTCGCGTAGCCGGCCGACTGCAGTCCGCGGGCCCAGTTTTTATAGTCGGTGGGTCCCAGTTGAGTGAAAAGGAAACCGTAGCGCTGTTCCTTGCGCTGACCTGCCAGAAATTCACTGTGATCTGCGAAGCTTTCTGCGGCCGATTCGTACTTCCTGAAGCAGGATCTCTTTAGATTCCCGTTTTTGTCCTTGTCATCATCCACCTTGAAATAAGTCTCGCCCTCCCAGTCATCCCCGCATTTGATGCCGAAGTGGTTATTGGCGATGGTAGCGAGTGTACTGGTGCCGGCTGCACTTTCAAGAAGCCCCTGGGCGAGTGTAATACTTGCCGGGATTCCATAATCGGTCATCTCTCTGACGGCTGCCTCATGGTACTTTTCGATGTATGCTTCGTATTTGTCGGCGGTGCTGTTCCTGCTTGTTTCGGAGGCTGATTGTCTGGTTTTGTACGATGTTTGTGCTTGTGCCAGAATGGTGCAGCATTGCAAGACAACGGCGATTTGGACAATTTTACGTGCAGATAGACTCATATTGAAGAGGTTTAGTTATGGAATAACGTATTATTGTTCATAATAATTCCTGACCGCCCGCAAAAAAGTAGCGGTGGCGGGCTACACTGTTCATGACGGCTGAAAGTGTCTGTCGGTTGTCTGCCGGATGTAACTTTGTATTAATCCGGATAATAGAGTTCACGGCTTCTCCCGACATGATACTGCATAGCAACCAGGTTTCCCGGATTTGGGAGGGAGTTCCCTTGACAATTCTGACCGGTGAAGGAGTCGGCCGGCCGGGCGAATTAGCTGGGTACCTGTAGTGACTGTTTACCAGCGATGCTCTGAACCCCAGTTCATTTTTCAGCAGTGTGTTCAGGGAGAAAAAAATACTTCCGCCCGCTCCCGGATTCGTTCTGACGAGACCGATTTGACGAGATATTTCCCCGGGGTCTTTCCAGTTAGGGTCATTAACTGCGCTGTTTACCTTGTACGCGGCATGGCCTATGTATAATTTCTCTCCTTTTGTCTTTTTTACCCACCAATCAAGCAACACCCTGAAATCGGCGGGCTGATAACCGATGCTCCAGTAGAGCTGGGGTGCCACATAATCTATCCAGTCCTTTTTGAGCCAGAGCAGAACGTCGGCGTAGGAGTCGTCGTAGCATGTTATTCCGGCCCGCGTATCCGAACCGTCGGGATCTTTGTCCCTGTTTCTCCAGACTCCGAATGGCGAGATGCCAAACTGCACATTTGGTCTGGTTGAATTAATGGTCTCTGAAACAGATTTGATGAGCTTGCTTACATTGTCGCGACGCCAGTCGTGTATATTCGCAAAGCCCCTGCTTCCTGCTGCAAAATCACCATAATCGTTCAGGGCTGCATCGAGGTCCTGCCCCGGCTCCTTGTACGGATAGTAGTAATCGTCGAAGTGGATACCGTCCACATCATAACCTGTAACCACCTCCTTTACCACGCTGGTCAGGTAGTCGCGTACTTCCTGATTTGCCGGATTGAAGTACCATTTTTTGCCATACTTGAAGAACCACGCTCTTTTTTTATAGGCAGGCAGCGATTTCATGGGGTGTTTCTTGTCGAGCAAGGCGGTATCAGCGTCCCAGGTTGCCC
>CAIYFY010000310.1 GCA_903925535.1 uncultured Bacteroidota bacterium
CTGGACGATCTTCGACGGCCGTCGTATGTTCATCGCCAAAAACCGCCTTGAACAAACTGATGCTCTCGGTCAGCTGAACCTGAAAAACAGTATTCAGGCCACCACCGCCAATGTTCTGGTAGCCTATTATGACATCACAAGAAGCAAAATGCAGGAAAAGGCACTGCAGGAGGTCATCTCCCTCAACGAAGAGCGACTTCGCATTGCCGAAGCACGCCTCGCAGCGGGTTTCGCCGCGCAAACCGACGCCCTGCAGGCGCGTATTGACCTCAACCAGCGCAAAGCCGATCTGATTCTGCAAAAAAACACCACCGAAACCGCCAAACGCAACCTGAACCGATTGCTCGCCAGGGCCGCCGATACGGCGTTTGAAACACAGCAGTCCATCGAAAACGTCTTTTCCCCCGACTTCAACTCCACCCGCGACAAGGTGCTGGCTCAAAACCCGACCGTGCTGTCTTTTCAGAAAAGCGCTGAAATAGCAGCCATTCTGGTGGAGGAAAACCGAACACTCAACAAACCCCGTATCACCGGAAATGCCCAGTTCAATGCCCAGCGCACCGACAACGGCGCCGGATTCCTGCTCAATAACACGCAGGCTGGTTTTACCGTGGGTGCCGGACTGGTTCTGCCGCTCTACAACGGAGGAAATGTACAGCGACAGGTGGAAACGGCCCGCGTGGCTGCCATGCAGGCGCAGATGCGCGTGGATAATCAGCGCTCATTGGTGGAAACAGAGCTGGCCAACCAGTTCGCAGCACTCGAAATTCAGCGGCAGCTGCTCGCCCTGGAAGAGGAAAACCTCAAAATTGCCCGCGAAAATCTGTCGGTAAGCACCGAGAGGTTCCGCGTAGGCACCACCAACGGACTCGAACCGCAAACCGCACAGAACACGCTGGAACAATCGCTGGCACGAAGGGATATGGTGCTATACAACCTGAAAATCGCAGAGCTGCGCATAAGATTGCTCTCCGGGGAACTTCAGTGACTTTTCTGTGTTAACAAAAGTTTGCGCAGGATTTTGCCACAGACAGAAAATTCTGCACAAACTCCAACCCCGGCTTCAGGGGCTATAACTGATTATGCAATTTACCCTGCTACATACCGATCCCGGCTCTCGTGCGCGCGCCGGAAGCATCTCGACCGACCACGGAGAAATAGAGACGCCCATATTTATGCCCGTAGGTACCGCCGCCACGGTGAAGGCTGTTCATCAGCACGAACTCCGCGACGACATAGGCGCACAGATCTGCCTGGGGAATACCTACCACCTGTACCTGCGCCCGGGTCTCGAAGTGCTGCGTGAAGCCGGCGGCATCCATCAGTTCAACGGATGGAAAGGGCCCGTACTCACCGACAGCGGCGGATTTCAGGTGTATTCACTGGCGCACCGCCGGAAAATAAAAGAGGAGGGCGTCACGTTTCAGAGCCATATTGACGGATCGAAGCATACATTTACACCCGAGAATGTGATGGACATACAGCGGGTCATCGGCGCCGATATCATCATGGCTTTCGATGAGTGTACGCCTTACCCGTGCGACTACAAATATGCCGAAAAATCGCTCGGCCTTACCCACCGCTGGCTGGCCAGATGCATAGAACGGTTCGACAACACAGAGCCGCTCTACGGCTACTCACAAACACTTTTCCCCATTGTACAGGGCAGCACCTATCCCGATCTCCGCAGAAAATCGGCTGAAGTGATTGCCTCTTTTGAACGAGCGGGCAACGCCATCGGCGGTCTGTCGGTGGGCGAACCCGCCGAAGATATGTACGCCATGACGGAAGTGGTAACGGATATTCTGCCCGCCGACAAACCCCGCTACCTGATGGGCGTGGGCACACCTGAAAATATTCTCGAGAGCATCGCCCGCGGCATTGACATGTTCGACTGCGTGATGCCCACGCGGAACGCGCGTCACGGACTCATTTACACCAGTGAGGGAATTATCAATATCAAAAACCAGCGCTGGCAACGCGATTTTTCAGCCATTGACCCCGACAGCCCGGCCCCGACGAGCAGGATTCACTCGAAAGCGTATCTGCGCCACCTGTTCATCAATGAGGAAATACTGGGAATGCAGCTGGCCACTCTGCAGAATCTTTCCTTTTACCTGTGGCTGGTGAAAGAAGCCAGAAAGCACATACTGGATGGATCTTTCCCGGCATGGAAAGAAATGATGGTGAAACGGGTAAGGCAGCGACTCTGATTGTCAGAAACATCACCCGTAATACCACACCTTTATATATTTGTGCCAATCTGCCGGAGATAACCGGCGTCAGTCAATCAACAAGCCATGCACACCCTTCCGAAATTACTCGGACTGATACAGGACTTTCAAACCGAAAACGGCTTTCCGGATTATCCCGGCGAACTGTACGAGCCATGCAGCTACATCCTGACGCTCGGCGGAAAGCGCATCCGGCCCGCCCTGCTGCTGATGGGCTACGAACTGTTCCGCGACGATGTGGAAAAGGCCCTGCCCGCCGCCTGGTCGGTCGAGCTGTTCCACAACTTCAGTCTGATACACGACGATATCATGGACGCCGCGCCCCTGCGCCGCGGAAAACCGACCGTGCATACCCGCTGGAACACCGTAACCGGCATCCTCAGCGGCGATGTGATGCTTATCTTCGCCTACCGGTTCCTGGCCCGGGCCGGTGAGCCCGACGTGGTGGCCCGTCTGCTCGACACCTTCAACCGGGTGGCTACAGAGGTATGTGAGGGACAACAACTGGATGTCAATTTTGAAACCCGTGCCGATGTCAGCATCCCTGAATATATCCGCATGATTGAGCTGAAAACTTCCGTGTTGCTGGGCGGTGCGCTGGAAATGGGTGCCCTGTGCGCCCGCGCAGGCGAGGCCGATGTGCAGCACCTGTATCAGTTCGGAAGAAACGCCGGCATTGCCTTCCAGATTCAGGACGACCTGCTGGATACATACGGCGACCCCGAAAAATTCGGCAAACAGGTGGGCGGCGATATCCTGCAGAACAAAAAGACCCTGCTCGTACTCAAAACGCTGGAGGTGGGCAGTCAGCAGGACCGGGATGAACTCAACCGATGGATGCACACCGGACAGGAAGATCCCGACGGTAAAGTGGCCGCCGTGAAAGACATATACAACCGCAACGGCATACCGGCGCTCATCGAAGCGGAGAAACAGCAATTCCAGCGGGAGGCATTCCGCCACCTCGACGCCGTATCAGTGCCCGAAGAGCGCAAGATGGCGCTCCGGCAGGTGGTGGAAGATTTGCTGGGGAGGGAGTCGTAAGACTCTTGTTCAGGATATGCGCTGAACAGCCATTTTTCAAAAAAATTTTCGGCGCTTCGCCCCGGATGTTTGCCGCTTGCGACAGCGAATAACTGCTCCTCCACTTCGCAGGCGGGCGCTATCGCAGCCCCGCCTTGCTCCGTTCCGTTGCAGCTATTCGC
>CAIYFY010000311.1 GCA_903925535.1 uncultured Bacteroidota bacterium
ATGCTCGTTTTTTTACTGATTTTCGGTCAATTTCAGGGCATTTTCCTGAAGACCAATTTTTTTTAAAAAAATTCTTCCGCAAAGGTTGTAAAATTTAATGACCCATCATACCTTTGCGTCCGCTTTTGAGAAATAATCATTCTCAGTAGAAAAGCTCCCTTAGCTCAGTCGGTTAGAGCGGCGGACTGTTAATCCGTAGGTCCAAGGTTCAAGTCCTTGAGGGAGCGCAAACCAGAGCGCAATTGTCTGTTTATCAGGTGATTGCGCTCTTTTCTTTTGTGTTATGATTTCATTGTCAAACGAAGTCAGGAATGCTCTTGACAACCGGCAACCGGTTGTGGCGCTTGAAAGTACCATCATTGCCCACGGTATGCCTTACCCCCGAAACGTGGAAACAGCCATACTGGTTGAGGAAACCATCAGGAAGCGCGGTGCTGTTCCCGCCACCTGCGCTATTATCGGAGGAAAATTGCGAGCAGGCCTTGTAACCGATGAGCTGGAGCTTATAGGAAGAGAGGGGGCAGCCATTCCCAAGGCAAGCCGCAGAGACCTGCCCTATCTGGTCAGCAAGGGCTTGCACGGCGCTACCACGGTAGCCTCCACCATGATTATCGCCCGCCTTGCCGGCATACGGATTTTTGCCACCGGAGGAATAGGCGGTGTACACCGGGGCGCTACCACAACTATGGATATATCTGCCGATTTGCAGGAACTGGCGCAGACACCCGTTGCTGTTGTCAGCGCAGGCGCCAAAAGTATCCTCGATCTCGGTCTTACACTCGAATATCTCGAAACCCACGGAATACCAGTTATCGGCTTCAAAACCGGCGATTTCCCTGCTTTCTTCACGCGCAGGAGCGGCTTTGGTGTTGATTATCGCCTGGATACCCCCGAGGAGATAGCTCACCTGCTCGATACCAAATGGAAACTGGGTCTGACTGGCGGCGCTGTCATCGCCAATCCCGTCCCGGAAGAATTTCAAATGGATGCAGATCTGATTGAAAAAACCATACAGGAGGCCGTTCGGGAGGCAGAAAAAACCGGTGTGAAAGGTAAAAAGATAACTCCGTTCCTGTTGGCCAGGATTGAAGAGCTCACCGGCGGAAAAAGCCTGGAAACCAATATCCGCCTCGTACTGAACAATGCAGTACTGGCCGCCGATATCAGCCGGTCGCTCGAGGGCCAATAAAAAATCCCGGGTTCTTCTGAAGGAGAACCCGGGATTATAGAACACGGCCGGAACACCGGCTGCTAATTAACCTTCAGTTTCAACAATTTCCTGAGGCTGGTCGCGGAATGGACGACCTGAGCCAGTCACCTGCAGGTGCTCGTACTTGCGCATACCCGTACCCGCTGGTATTTTCTTGCCCACGATTACGTTTTCCTTCAGACCCATCAGCATATCCTTCTTGGCAGCGATGGCTGCCGTGCTGAGTACCTTGGTCGTTTCCTGGAACGAAGCCGCTGAAATCCACGACTCTGTACCCAAAGAAGCCTTGGTGATACCGAGCAGCATTGGAACGGCTGTTGCCGGAATGGCATCGCGGTACTCTACCAGCTTCTTGTCGTTGCGTTTCAGGAAGGAGTTCTCCTCGCGGATCTGACGAAGCGTTACCAGAGCGCCCGGCTTCAGTTTGGAACTGTCGCCAGCGTCGAGCACATACTTCTTGTCGTAAATCCAGTCGTTGTAATCCACAAATTCGTTGCGGTCAACCGGTTCGCCCTCAAGGAAGTGTGTATCACCGGCATCCACGATTTCAACGCGGCGCAGCATCTGACGTACAATGACCTCAATGTGCTTATCGTTGATATTGATACCCTGGGAGCGATAAACCTCCTGAACACCATTAACGAGATAGAACGATGCCGCGAACGGTCCTTTCACAGAAAGAATATCCTTCACCGAAATTGTTCCCTCTGTCAGGGCTGTACCAGCGCGCACGAAGTCTTCGTTCTGCACCAGAATATGCTTGGTCAGCGGAATCAGGTATTTGCATTCCTGACCGTCCTTGGCACGAATAAAGGCCTCGCGGTTACCGCGTTTGATAGAGCCGAAAGTAATGACACCATCAAGTTCGGCAACGATAGCAGGGTTTGACGGGTTACGAGCTTCGAAAAGTTCAGTTACACGCGGCAGACCGCCCGTGATATCGGCAATCTTTCCGAGCTTGCGCGGTATCTTCACGAGTTGCTGACCGGATTTCACCTCCTGGTTGTCTTCGACCGAGATGTAGGCCCCTACAGGCAGTGAGTAAGTTTTCAGTTCCTCCCCGGTACGGGCATCCAGCACGGACATGGAAGGAATCTTCTTCTTGTTCTTACTCTCCATAACAATCTTCTCGGCGAAACCAGTCTGGTCATCGCGCTCGAAGCGGTAGTTGGTTCCCTCCTCCAGGTTGTTAAAACGAACTACACCGGCATAATCACTTACGATAACGGCGTTGAACGGATCCCATTCGCAAACCTTGTCACCGCGCTGCACCTCTTGTCCGTCGTTGACGAAGAGATAGGCGCCGTAAGGAATGTAGTTGCTGGACAGAACGCGATTGTTTTTCGGATCAATTACACGAATTTCACCGGTACGGGAAACTACCACCCTGACAGCTTTGCCGTCATTGTCAGTACCATCAACCGTACGGATTGTATCGAATTCGATTTTGCCGCTGCTGCGCACCGTCAGGCTATTTTCCGTCTGGGAGAGCATCGCAGTACCACCCGTGTGGAAGGTACGAAGCGTGAGCTGCGTACCAGGCTCACCGATGGATTGAGCAGCGATAATACCCACTGCATCACCCATTTCGGCAACACGGCCGGTTGCAAGATTCTTTCCGTAGCACTTTCCACAAACACCGTGGCGGCTCTCGCAGGTGAGTACCGAACGGATGGATACCATTTCGATATCAGCCGTTTCGATGGCAGCCGCGATAGCATCACTGATGTATTCGCCGGCTGCAACGATGAGCTCGTCTGTTTCCGGGTTGTAAACATCATGCAGGCTGTAGCGACCTTTGATACGGTCTTTGAGGCTTACGATGATCTTGTCGCCCTCTTTGAATGCTGTTGTATCAATACCGCGGAGTGTATTACAGTCAACTTCACGAACAACGACATCCTGCGATACGTCGACCAGACGGCGGGTCAGGTAACCTGCATCTGCCGTTTTGAGGGCGGTATCGGCCAGACCCTTGCGGGCACCGTGCGTAGAGATAAAGAACTCCTGAACGGACAGTCCCTCGAGGAAGTTTGAAAGAATCGGGTTCTCGATGATCGCACCACCGGTATCGCCCGATTTACGGGGCTTGGCCATCAGTCCACGAAGACCACACAACTGTTTGATCTGCTGTTTGGAACCACGCGCACCTGAATCGAGCATCATGAACACAGAGTTGAAACCCTGCTTGTGGCTGCTGAGTTCGCGCATCAACTGATCGGTGATACGGTTATCGGCAAAAGTCCACTTGTCAATAATCTGGTTGTAGCGTTCGTTGTTGGTGATGAGACCCATATTGTAGTTGTCCCACACTTCATCCACTTCAGTCTGGGCAGCAACCAGTGCCTTTCTCTTCAGATCCGGAATAATCAGGTC
>CAIYFY010000312.1 GCA_903925535.1 uncultured Bacteroidota bacterium
GGCAGGCGGTACCGGGGACTGCCGGCACGGGCGTTCAGGCGGGTGATATATTCCTGTGCATCATTCCAGCTCACCCGTTCCACCGGACAATTATCACAGCCCTGGAATTCAGAAGGATCGTCACCCATCACCACCCTCCCTTGGGCCTGTGTCACCTCTGTTTCGGCAATGTAGTAGTCGCTCAGCGTCACTGGATGTACGGGTTTTTCGTCATTTTCGCAATCTTGCTGTTCGCTAGTGCATCCCATGTTGAAGGTACCGCCTTTGACGAGGATAAACTTGCCTGTAAGTTGGTCATTGAAGTTATCTTTTCCAACTGTAATGACAGCAGGTGGGAGCATTGGACTACTTTCAGCGGTTTCAGCTCTCCCCTTTTTGGATTCGTTCATCGGTTCTTTATCTTCCGACCTGCTTACGTAACCTATATAACCTATCTCATCATCGTAGGAAACATTTCCATTATTAGGCGGTATATTACCTGATCTCTGCGAACTACTATCGGAGATGGAGGCGGCGAGACGGAAGCCGAGACCGTGGCGACTGTCCGGTCTGTCGTTATAGCGCTCCGATACACGGCAGCCGCCGGCATCGGAGTGCCAGCCGCCGCCGCGACCCACACGGTAGACAACAACAATAAACCCTTCTAAATTGGTTCGTTTTTCTGCTGAATAGTCGTCATACCAGTCTGAACACCATTCATACACATTGCCACTCATATCATACACACCTAGCTCATTCGGTTTTTTACCTTTCACAGAATGTAATTTGCTCTTGGAATTATCGTCATACCACGCCACTTTATTGATGTCATTACTACCAGCATACTGATAGCCCCGGCTGTTCGCTCCGCCCCGGGCGGCGTACTCCCATTCTGCTTCTGTAGGCAGGCGGTACCGGGGACTGCCGGCACGGGCGTTCAGGCGGGTGATAAATTCCTGTACATCATTCCAGGTCACCTGTTCCACCGGACAATCATCGCAACCCTTGAACCTGGACGGATTGTAATCCATCACCGCTTTCCACTGGGCCTGTGTCACTTCGGTTTCGGCGATGTAGTAGTCACCGAGCGTTACCGGATGAACGGGTTTCTCATCATCTTTGCAGTCTTGCTGTTCGCTAGTGCAACCCATGTTAAAGGTACCGCCTTTAACGAGGATAAATTTGCCTGTAAGCTGGTCGGTGAAGTTATCTTTTCCAACTGCAATGATAGCAGGTTGGAGCGTTGGACTACTTTCAGGGGTTTCAGTATTATTCTTTTCGGGATCATTCTCTGGTTCTTTCTCTTCCATCCCGGTTGCGAAACCTGTCACATCAGAGAATTTGTTGTTTTTTTCGGGTGGCACATTACCTGTTTTCTGAGAACTGGTGTCGGGAATGGAGGCGGCGAGGCGGAAGCCGAGATAATACCGGAGAGTATCCAGATTGTCGCCGATACGATAAGAAACGCGACATGCTCCTTTTTCCGAGAAAAAGCAACCACCTTTTATCACATAATAATTACTTTTTGTCTTCTTTTTGGTCTGCTTTTCTATAGAATTATCATGGAAATATTTGTCCGAACACAGTTCAAATACATTGCCACTCATATCATAAATACCCAGTTCATTCGGTTTCTGGCCTTTAACTGGGTGTGTTTTATTTCCAGCATTATATTTACACCACGCTACCATATTAATATCGTTACCACCAGAATACCGGTATTTCAGACTGTTAACACCACCTCGAGCAGCGTACTCCCACTGCTCCTCAGTTGGAAGGGAGTAAATATTTCCACTATTTTTGTTCAAGCGGGAGATAAACTCCTGAATTTCTTTCTTCCCGACTTTTTCTACTGGGCAATCATCGCAGCCCTTGAATTCGGACGGATTATCACCCATCACCGCTTTCCACTGGGCCTGTGTCACTTCTGTTTCGGCGATGTAGTAGTCACTGAGCGTCACCGGATGTACAGGTTTTTCATCATCATTGCAGTCTTGCTGTTCGCTAGTGCAACCCATGTTGAAGGTGCCGCCTTTGACGAGGATGAACTTGCCCACAAGCGGATTGGTGAAGTTATCTTTTCCATTTACAATGACGGCTGGTGGGAGCGTTGGATTATTTTCAGGGGTTTCACTCTTATCTTTTTCGGGATCAGGGGAGGGGGTGTTGCCGGCCGTTTCACCAGCGGGTTTCGCACTGGCTGTGTCCCTCGGGGTGGATTCGATGCGGCTCAATTCAGCCCAGCGGGCTTTGGTGGCTTCGCTGACCATCGTGTCGGCATCGAGTTGCTTTTCGTACCTGATTTCTTCCTCCACGTGTTTATCGGCTTTTCTGTTATCGTTTTCCAGTCGGGCCAGTGCAATGGTTGCCAGCGATTTGTCCGGCGCAGGCGGCGCAGATATCCCGGATGCCTTCATTGACAGGTTATACGCCGATAGCGCCATTTTTCTGTGCTTTTTCAGCGCTTTTTCGTGTGACTTGCCCTCCAGTGCATGACCCAGATACAAATCTTCGGCCAGAATTGGGTTCCCGGAAAAGGCCTTGGCCATTTGTTCGGGTGTGACGGGCCTGGCTGATTCTGCTGTGAGACTGGCTGGCAGAGGCGGCTGTTGAGTTGGCCGGGTGGCGTACTCCCTGTATTCGGCGGCCATATCGGCATAGCGATGCAGCGATGCCCGGTCGCGCGCGTACAGGTAAGGTAGGCGCCATCCGGGCGCCCGTTTGCGTATTTCGGCCAGTTGCGCCGGACGGGCCTTCGCCTTTCCACCCGGATTCAGGCCGAGGTATATCTGCGACTGCAGGAAACAGGCCGTGGGTGAATCAGGTTTTATCTTGATGGAGCGGGCAATCAATTTATCCGCCTTTTTCAGTCGGTTAATTCGCTCGGCTCCGGGCACCAACTTGGCGTATTCATACCATTCCATGGCCTGGAAGAAGAAAAAACGGGCCGCCGTTTTTTTTGCGAGCAAGTCGTCGGGGCGAAGAATTTCCAGCA